>CAIKLQ010000314.1 GCA_903828255.1 uncultured Verrucomicrobiota bacterium | reverse complement strand
TCCGGCCACGCTTTCGCCCGTAAACGGCTTTGGTGAGTTTTTGGGATTTCGCTCCAGCGAGCTACGGATGGCGTGGACTTCTCGCCACGGCCGCGCTCTTGCCCACAAGTGGCTGTCGGTCATTTTCTTCGAAACCGTCGTTGCGCTAGGTGCTTGTGAGCTTCACACCCTTACTTAACCCATGGCGCGCGCAAAGTCTTCCCCGTCTTCGTCCCAGTCTTCCGCCACCATCGGCTTCGAGGCCAAGCTCTGGCTCACCGCCGACAAACTCCGCAACAACATGGACGCGGCGGAATACAAGCACGTCGTCCTCGGGCTGATTTTCCTCAAATACATCTCCGACACCTTCGAGGAGCACCGCGCCAAGCTGATCGCTGGCAAGGGTGAATACAAAGGTGCGAATCCCGAAGACCCCGACGAATACAAGGCCGAGAACGTCTTCTGGGTGCCCGCCGATGCCCGCTGGTCCCACCTCCAGGCCAGCGCCAAGCAGCCCACCATCGGCAAGACCGTGGACGACGCCATGGTCGCCATCGAGCGCGACAACCCGCGCCTCAAAGGCGTCCTCCCCAAGGACTACGCCCGCCCCGGCCTCGATAAACAGCGCCACGGCGAACTCATTGACGTCATCGCCACCATCGAACTCACCGCCGCCAGCGAGGGCGAGAAGACCCACCGTTCCGTGGATTTGCTCGGCCGCGTTTACGAGTATTTCCTCACCCGCTTTGCCAGCGCCGAGGGCAAGAACGGCGGCCAGTTCTACACCCCGTCCTGCGTCGTGCGCTGCCTCGTCGAGATGCTCGCCCACTACAAAGGCCGCATCTACGACCCTGCGTGCGGCTCCGGCGGCATGTTCGTGCAATCGGAAAAATTCGTCGAATCCCACGGCGGCAAGCTCGGCGACATCTCCATCTACGGCCAGGAAAGCAACGCAACCACCCGCCGCCTGGCCGTGATGAACCTCGCCCTGCACGGCATCGAGGCCGACATTGGCCCCGAGCACGCCGACGCCTTCCGCCGCGACCTCCATCCCGATCTCCGCGCCGACTACGTCCTCGCCGGCCCGCAATTCAACGACACCGACTGGTTCCGCCAGGACGACGACGTGCGCTGGCAGTTCGGCGTCCCGCCCAAGGGCAACGCCAACTTCGCCTGGGTGCAACACTTCATCCACCACCTCGCTCCCGCCGGCATGGCCGGCTTCGTCCTCGCCAATGGCAGCATGTCCTCCAACCAGTCCGGCGAAGGCGACATCCGCCGCGCCCTCATCGAGGCCGACCTCGTTCCGCGCGTCACTGCTACTGGTAAGAGTTTGCGAAGGAAGGTCCGAAAAACGTGTTTGCCGTCCGTGCAAGAGGCTCTCTCTGAGCTTTGTGAGAAATAGTGTATGGCAAGTCTCCCGCAAGGCATCTACGAAGCGCTGCTCGATGAAGAGTTAAACTCCATCTTACAACGCCATCCGGAGTTGCGCTCGGTGTTTGGAAAGCTCGACCCGGAGGAAGAGCCGGCTCGTTACGCCGCTTTTCTTGCAAGGCTCTTGGAAAAAGCTCTGCGGCTTGAGGACGACCCTGAGACGCGGTTGCGTCTATGCAACGAAATTGTCGAACGCATCGCGGGCAATCAATCGACGCAATTCTTACAAGGCAACCGCCTCGTCAAAGCGGATAAACCTCTTCTGCTGGAAATCACGCCGCCGAACTACGCGCAAGGAGGCATGCCTCGACCGGAGACAGCTTTGGTGGAGAGCAGCCTGTTCACTGGTTCGCCTGCCGACCCGCAACTTGTCCACGAATTGGGAAGGGAAATGCGGTCTGCTGACTCAGTGGACTTGCTCATTTCTTTCATCAAGTGGTCGGGACTGCGTCTGTTGATGCCGGCATTTGAGGAAATCGCCGGGCGCGGGTGCAAAGTGCGCATCATCACCACGTCCTACATGGGCGCATCGGATGCGGAGGCGGTGGAATGGCTGGCGCGGTTGCCCAACGTCGCCATTCGCGTTTCTTACGACACGGAGCGGACACGACTCCACGCTAAGGCTTATCATTTCCGTCGGGATAGTGGGTTTTCGACGGCCTACATCGGTTCAGCAAACATGTCGCAGGCGGCGATGACGAGCGGGCTGGAGTGGAATCTCAAAGTGACGGCGCAGGACATGCCGCACATCTTGGAGAAGTTCCTCGCGGAGTTCGAAACCTACTGGAACAGCCACGAGTTTGTTGAGTTCAACCCGGACGAGCCGTTTGTATTACGCGAGGCTCTCAAACACGCACGGACGCGGCAGGGAATTGCGCCGGTCTTTTTCGACATTCGCCCGCATCCCTTTCAGGATAGGATTCTCGATGCCCTCGAATCCGAGCGCATCGTTCACGGGCACTGGCGAAATCTGGTTGTGGCGGCGACCGGGACGGGCAAGACCGTCGTAGCGGCGTTTGATTTCAAGCGGTTCTTTGATGACAAGCAACGGCAAGCCCGCCTTCTGTTCGTTGCCCATCGGAAGGAGATTCTCGAACAAGCGGTCGGCACATTCAGGGCTGTGCTTCGAATTCCGGACTTCGGTGAACTTTTGGTCGGCCCTCACGTTGCGACTCGCTACGACCATCTCTTCTGTTCTGTGGACATGCTCGGGTCGCGGCGCTTGTGGGAACAGGTAGGTTCTGAGTTCTACGACTTCATCATCGTGGATGAAGTGCATCACGGCCCTGCCGCAAGCTATCGAGCGATATTCGATCGATTCAGTCCGCGAATCCTCCTTGGGCTGACGGCGACGCCGGAACGGATGGACGGCGCCAGCGTGGCGGCGGATTTCGGCAACCGCTTCGCAGCTGAAATTCGTTTGCCGGAAGCGCTCGAAGAAAAACTTCTCTGCCCATTCCATTACTTCGGCGTTGCTGACCCGGTGTCGTTGGTAACTGACAATTTCTGGCACGGAGGAAAATATGACATCGCAGAGTTGGAGAAAGTCTATACGGGCGCCCACGCTTTGGCGCTTCAGAGGTTGGATGTAGTGGTGAGTTCCTTGCTTCGTTTCGAGCCCGACTTGGAGCGCGTTCGCGGCATTGGGTTTTGCGTCTCCATTCGGCACGCCGAGTTCATGACGGAGAAATTCAACGAGCGCGGAATTGTTTCCGCTTTACTCGTGGGCGATACCGTCACTGCCGAGCGAACTGGCCTGCTTAACGATTTCCGAGCTGGGAAAATCCGATTTCTATTCACCGTGGATGTGCTGAGTGAGGGCCTTGATATACCTGACGTGAACACGGTCCTTTTTCTGCGCCCCACGCAGAGTCTAACAGTGTTCCTCCAGCAACTCGGTCGCGGTTTGCGCCACGCGCCCGAAAAGGACTGCCTCACGGTGCTCGACTTCGTCGGGCAATCGCACCGCCGCTATCGTATCGACCGGAAGCTGAAGGCACTGCTGGCGAAGCGCCGCTTCAATATTCAGCGAGAGGTTGAGATGGATTTTCCCCATCTCCCTGCTGGTTGCAGCATCCAACTCGACAGGGTTGCCCGCGAGCATGTGCTGGCGAACATCCGCGAGAATTTGCGAAATCTAGCCGACCAAGTGCCCGACCGACTCGAATCATTCGAGCACGAAGCAGGGCTGCCGCTAACGTTTGGAAACTTTATCCGCTTTCACGACTACGAGCCGGAGATTCTGCTCTCAGGCAAGAAGACCTGGACACAGTGGAAGGCCGCTGCTCGCCTCGCCGAGACGCCGACTGACCCCGACATTGACCAACTGAGGCCGGCACTCATCAGCGCAGCGCAGACGAGCGGGCCGCTGGAAATCGCACGTCTTAGGAAAGTGGTCACGCACTTGAGGGCTGGAGATGCAGCAGCGGCTCTTGTCGAAGCCGGTGACTCAGCGCTCGTTACTCATTACCGCATTTGGGGTCAACCCGGACGCAAACTTGGAATGGCGAACATCGAAGTATCGTATCGGCGCGCGACCCAGAATCCGTCTCTGTTGCGCGACCTCGAAGAAGTATTGGCTTGGGCCGATGAAGAGTCCCGTGTCGGAAGCGCATCGCTGAACCTCCCATTCCCATGCTCACTGGAACTCCACGCCACATACGGAAGTGACGAAATCAAAGCGGCGCTTGGCAAAGCATCGTTTGAATCCGCAGGTGAAACAGGCTCTGGATTCATTCGTTGCCCTGAAATCAAAACCATCGTTGCGTTGGTCACATTCCAAAAAACCGAGAAAGAGTTTTCACCGAGCACGATGTATCAAGACTATCCCATTAGCCGTGAACTGCTGCACTGGGAGACGCAAGGGAAGACTAGCCAAGCGAGCGACACTGGGCAGAATCTCATCCACCACCAAGAGCGGGGCTACACGATGCTTTTCTTCGTGCGGTCTCGCAAAAGAGTGGATGGCACCACGTCTCCGTTCAACTTTCTCGGCCCAGCAAAGCTCGTGAGTTTCCAATCCGAACGTCCGATCCAAATGGTTTGGCGACTCGACCACGCGATGCCCGTTGAGATGTTCGATGAGAATCGCCGAGGCGGCTGAGTGCGCGATGCCTTGCCGAATGCGTCGTTCATCGGCTCACCGGCACGCCCATCGAAAAGACGGATGCGAACACGCGGGCGGTTTTCGGCGATTACATTTCCATCTACGATATTCAGCGCGCCGTTGCCGACAAGGCCACGGTGCCGATCTAGTACGAGAGCCGCATTTCCAAGCTCAGCCTGAACGCCGCCGAACTGCCGAAGCTTGACGCGGAGTTTGAGGAAATCACTGAAGGCGAGGAACTGACCAAGAAGGAGAAACTCAAGACGAAGTGGGGCCGCGCTGGAGGCGCTGGTGGGCGATCCAAAACGCATCGCGCTGGTGGCGGCCGACCTCGTGACGCATTTCGAGAAGCGCGTGGAGGCGATGGATGGGAAGGCGATGATCGTCTGCATGAGCCGCCGCATCGCCGTGGACCTCTACAACGCGCTCATCAAACTGCGGCCCGACTGGACCAGCGCCAAAGACGACGAAGCCGAAGCCGAGAAGGGCAAAGCCTGCGTCGTCAAAGTGGTGATGACCGGCAGCGCCGACGATGGCCCCGCCTGGCAGCCGCACATTCGCAGCAAGGACAAGCGCCGCAAGCTGGCGAACCGGTTCAAGGACGCCAAGGACCCGTTCCGCATCGTGATCGTGCGCGACATGTGGCTGACCGGCTTCGATGCGCCCTGCCTGCACACGATGTACGCCGACAAGCCGATGCAGGGCCACGGACTCATGCAAGCCATCGCCCGCGTGAACCGCGTCTTCCGCGACAAACCCGGCGGCCTGGTGGTGGACTACCTCGGCCTCGCCGATCAGCTCAAGAAAGCGCTCATCACGTACACCGAGAGCGGCGGCCAGGGCGATCCGACCTTTGACACCGCGCAAGCCATCGCCGTGATGCTGGAGAAACACGGCATCGCCTGCGACTTGATGTATCGGTTCAACTGGGACAAGTGGACCACCGGCAAACCCGCCGAACGTCTCGCGCTCATCCCCGCCGGCCAGGAGCACATCCTCGAACCGGAAGACGGCAAGAAGCGCTGGGTGCAGGTGGAGACC
>CAIKLQ010000313.1 GCA_903828255.1 uncultured Verrucomicrobiota bacterium | reverse complement strand
CTCATGGACAACGAGGGCCGCGTGGTCCACCAGTGGAAGAGCAGCTACGAACCCGGCCAGTCTGCCTACCTACTTCCGAACGGACATCTCGTCCGGGCGGGAATGTTGCGCGTGCAGGGCGGCACCGGCGGCGGCGAAGGGGGTCGCCTGGAGGAGTATGATTGGGACGGCAACCTCGTCTGGGAGTTCAACCACGCCACCCGCGACTACCAGTTGCATCATGACTTCAAGCCCATGCCCAACGGCCACATCCTCGCGCTGATGGTGGAGCGCAAATCGCGTGAAGAGGCGACTGCCGCCGGGTTTGATCCTCGGATGCTGCGCGACGATTTCCTGGTGCCTGATGCCGTGGTCGAAATCGAGCCGATCCGCCCCAAAGGCGGTCGCATTGTCTGGGAATGGCATGTCTGGGATCACCTCGTCCAAAACACCGATCGCACGAAGGCCAATTACAGCGACCCCGCCGCGCATCCCGAGTTGGTTAATGTCGCGTGCAACGGTCGCGCCACGGCTGCGTTCTGGAACCACATGAATTCTCTCGATTACAATCCCGCGCTGGACCAGATCGTCCTCAGCGCGCGCGGCTGCAACGAGATTTGGATCCTCGACCACAACACCACGACGAAGGAAGCCGCTGGCCATACCGGCGGCAAGCACGGCAAAGGCGGCGACCTCATCTATCGCTGGGGCAACCCCGCCGCTTACGGCCGTGGCACCACGCGCGACAAGCAACTGGTGCAGCAACACGACGCCCAGTGGATTCCTGACGGCTCGCCGGGTGCCGGTCACCTGACCATCTTCAACAACGGCTACGACCGCCGCTGGTCCAGCATCGAGGAAATCGTTCCGTCGGTGGACGCCAACGGTCGCTACCTTCTCGAAGCTGGCAAAGCCTACGGCCCGGAGAAACCCGTGTGGCATTACGAAGCGAAGAACCGCACCGACTTCTTCTCCTCGGAAATCTCCGGCGCGCATCGCCTGCCGAACGGCTACACGCTCATCTGCGCAGGCGTGGTTGGCCACCTGTTCGAGATTACTCCGACCGGCGAAATGGTCTGGCAATACGTGAACCCGATGGTACGAGGCGGAATTCTTGCGCAAGG
Source organism: uncultured Verrucomicrobiota bacterium (assembly GCA_903828255.1). Taxonomy (GTDB): domain Bacteria; phylum Verrucomicrobiota; class Verrucomicrobiia; order Limisphaerales; family JADLHS01; genus CAIKLQ01. The sequence continues at coordinate 18,893 of CAIKLQ010000313.1, read as the reverse complement.
CGAACTTCCTGGCAAGGACATGCGCGGCCACTTGTGGAACGCCGTCTTCAAGATCCACCGCTACGCGCCGGACTATCCCGGTCTGAAGGGCCGCGATCTCACCCTCAAGGGCGTCATCGAACTGCCCGCCTCGCAGAAGGGCAAGACCGGCCTCCACCTCATGACCGAGCAACAACGCCCGGACCGCGGCCCCGGTGGCCAAGGTCGCGGCCAGGGCGGGCCAGGCGGCGGCAGCCGCGAGAATCGCCCGCCGGACCGAGACTGATGAGGATGCCAAGTAGCTACCCGTTTTGACCCAATCCCAATTCTCGTGGGCGGGGCGGGTCCAGTTTTCTGCGTCAGGATAGGATGCCGAGGAATTCTCACTGGGCCGACAAGGTGCGGGGAATCTTCGCCCGACTCTTCTACCCTGTCTTGCTTTGAGCTGAGGTCAAACGCACAGTGAAGGTACTGCCTCTGCCCAGCTCGCTCGCTACCTGAATCGTGCCTCCGTGGGCTTCGACAATGGTTTTCGCGATGGCCAAGCCAAGGCCCGTGTGCCCTGTCGCGTTGGAGCGAGCTTTGTCAGCGCGGTAGAAACGCTCGAAGATGTGCGGAAGATCTTTCGACGCAATGCCCGGACCGGTGTCTCTCACGACAAGAATGGCGATGCCAGACTCGGATGCGACTTTCACTTGCACGCTGCCGCCGGGGTGATTGTAGCAGATGGCGTTGCCGACCAGGTTGGCGATGACTTGCCCGAGTTGTTCCTCGTTGCCCTCGCACGGGGCGGGCGTGAGTTCGACGGTTAGGCTTAGCCCCTTCTCTTTAGCGAGGGTATGCAGGAGTTCGACGGCCTCGCTCGTGATCCGGCCCAAGTCGCAAGGCCTGCGCCCGGCGGAGGCCTCACCGGAGTCGAGGCGGGCTAGCGTCAACAGAGACTCGATGAGGCGGCGCATGCGTTGCGCCGCGCGCTGGCTGGCCTCGAAGGCTTCGCGGTGTTCCTCGTTGTCGCACTGACTGTCGAGGCCGTTTTGCGCGTGCGTGAGCATCACGGTGACGGGCGTCCGGAGTTCGTGTGCGGCGTCAGCGGTGAAACGGGCCTGCTGAGCAAAGGCGGCGTCGAGGCGGGCAAAAGTGCAGTTCAACACGCCAGCGAGTTGACCGAGTTCGCTTTCGGACTCTGCCGTGCTGATGCGCTGGGTGAGGTCCCCGGAGGAGATCCTGGCGGCAGTGGCGCTAATGTCCGCGATGGGGCGGAGGGTGCGCGCAGAAACCCACCAGCCGCCGGTAAGGCCGAGCAACAGCACCAATCCGCCTGCCCCGGCGAGCAGCCACCCGAAGCGGCGCATGTCCGCAAGTTCCTGATGGATATCCCGGCCCACCAGAATGCACACGCCCTGGGGCGAGAAGTGAAAGCACTCCCGAAGGCTCCCGCGCAAACGCGTTTTGTGGGGCTCGGCGACACGTTCTGGACACGACATGTGCGGTGGCGCCGAGGTGGAGCGAGAGAGCTCCCGGCCGCCGGGAAGCCACACGATGTAATAGAAGGTGCGGTCGGAAGCGCCTTCAAAAAGCCTCACGTCTCGTTCCGGCAAACGGACTTCCGTCGGTTCCGGCGGCGGAAAAGCCTCCGGTGGAGGGCGGCCCGGATTTCCCCCGCCGGGTCGTGTCGCATCGACTACGGCTCCAATGCGCAGCTCCAATTCCTGGTCGATGCGGCGCAGCTCATCCGTCCGCCGAAGCCGCCAGGCGGTGAAGCCAAAACCGGCCAGCACCAGCGTCAGGAGTAGCCCGTGCCAGAGTTGCAGCCGCCAGCGGATGGAGTGGAAGAACCTCATTCGATGCAATAGCCGTGGCCACGCCGAGTGACGATAAAGTCCTGGCCAAGTTTCTTGCGAAGGCGCAAGACATGGACATCCAAGACGTTGGAAAGAGTGCCTTCATTTTCGTCGCCCAGGTGCTCGTAAAGCGCGGTGCGGGTGACGACTTCGCCGCGATGCAACGCGAGATATTCGAGCAGCGCGTATTGGTGGGCGGTCAGCGTGACCGGTTGGCCGGCGCGGGTGACGGCGCGCGCGGCGGTGTTGATATGCACCTCACCGATGTCCAGTGTCGCGCGCGGTTGGCCGGCGCCGCGACGGATGAGAACGCGCAGGCGGGCGAACAGTTCAGGCGTATCGAAAGGCTTGACGAGGTAATCGTCCGCACCGGTGTCGAGTCCGCGCACGCGGTCAGCACTGCAGTCGCGGGCGGTGAGCATGAGGACCGGTGTGGCCTTGGCGGCGCGCAGGCGGGTGAGCACCTCCCAGCCGTCGAGGCATGGAAGCATCACATCCAACACGATGGCGTCGTAGTCGTTGGCCTTGGCTTTGTAGAGGCCCTCCTCGCCGTCGGCGGCGGTATCCACGGCATAGCCCTGCTTGCGCAGCGCCCGGGCGAGGCCGGCCAACAGGTCCGGTTCATCTTCCACTACGAGGAGTCTCATCGTTTTGCACAAGGTTTCTAGCGTTTCGTCCGGGCATTGTCAGTCTATTTGAGACCAAACCGTTGGCAATAATTGCAGAGGGCAGATTAATGGGAGATGAATGGCGCGCAAAAATATTTTGCAAAAAAACGACGGCAGAAGGCCTCCATTCATCAGGCGTTAATCTGCATTCAAGTAAAGTGCTCGCATGACAGTAAACACAAAAATGACAGCAAACAAAAAACACATCATGAAAAGAACACACACCATTATGAAACAGACCCCATCTGTTCTCTCGCGAACGGTTGGTTTCCTCGCGCTCCTGTTGGTGGCGTCATCGGCGTTTGCCCAAACGATCACCGCTGTCACCCCGACCTCTTCGGCGCAGGGGACGGCGGACCTGCTCGTGACCTTTACTCTGGGCAGCAACCCGCCGCCGCCGCCGCTAGCGACCGTGCCCACCAGCGTCACAATCGGCACGAACACGGGCAGCACGTTGGCACGAACAGGTCTATACACGGTCACCGCCGTGTTCAACATTTCCGCCTCGGAAGCCGTCGGCTCTAAGAACGCCACGGTTGTGTTCCCCGCTCCACCCGGAACGTTCACCGGGACCGCGGTCTTCCAAGTCACCGCTGGTTCCGGCGTGGTCGCCGGATTTACCGCCACGCCCACTAGCGGGACGGTCCCCCTGGCGGTGAGCTTCACCGATGCCTCGACCGGCACGATTACCAGCCGGCTGTGGAATTTCGGTGACGGCACCACCAGCACGGCGAACAATCCATCCCACACCTACACCAACACTGCCAGTTATACCGTAAGCCTGGCGGTGTTCGCCACCGCCGGCTCTAACACACTCACTCGCACCAGTTACGTCACCGTGAGCGGCATCCCAACTCCCGGCGGCTATAGCATCGTCGATACCGGCCAGACCAATTGTTTTAACAATACAAACCGGATCACCGCCCCGACCACCGGTCAGCCCTTCTATGGTCAGGATGCCCAGTTCTCCGGCACCCAGCTCAGCTGCACCAAGAGCAGCGACGGACTCACAGTGAAAGACAACGTCACTGGCCTGACTTGGCAGAATAGCTTCGCCACAAATAGTGACGGATCCGTGAATAAGATGACATTGGCGCAAATCCAGACTAATATAACAGCCCTGAACGCAGCCAACTACGGCGGCTACAACGATTGGCGGTTGCCCACCATCAAGGAACTCTACTCCCTGATTACCTTTGCTGGGATCGATCCCAGCGGCTACACGGGCACGGCCACCTCCTTACTCACTCCCTTTATAGACCGAACATACTTTCATTTTGCTTACGGCTCTACCAATAATGGCGGGCGGATTATTGATATGAACTACGCCAGCAGCACCCCGTATGTTTACCATACCATGGCGAGCAGCCCTGCTCAGTTTGGTGTAAATTTCGCTGACGGGCGAATCAAAGGCTATTCACTGGATATGTCCTGGGCAGGACCGGGAGTTTCCGCGTTTCCCGTCCAACTCGTCCGAGGTGCCGCCTATGGTGTGAACGATTTTGTGGATAACGGTGATTCAACCGTTACTGATCTCGCCACAACACTGATGTGGAGCAAGGGTGACAGCGGCAAGGGGCTGAACTGGCAGGAGGCGCTGGCCTGGACCCAGACGAAGAACGCCGAGAACTACCTGGGGCACAGTGACTGGCACCTGCCCAACGCCAAGGAATTGCAGGGCATCGTGGACTACACCCGCTCCCCGGACACCACCTCCTCCGCTGCCATCGACCCGCTCTTCACCTGCACTGGGATCACCAATGAAGCGGGGAACGCGGACTTTCCCTTCTACTGGACCAGCACCACTCACATGAGTGTCGCTGGACCTGACGCAAGCGCCTTCAGTGGCGGTTACGCCGTCTACGTCGCCTTTGGGCGGGCCATGGGCTACATGACTGGGGGGGATCCAAGCGTAGCGGGATGGCTGGATGTCCACGGAGCCGGTGCCCAGCGCAGCGACCCCAAGGTTGGCAATCCGGCTGATTATCCCCAAGGGCACGGCCCTCAGGGCGATGCCATCCGCATCTACAACTACGTTCGCCTGGTGCGCACGGCCCTCGCTAGCGATGACAGTGTGGGCGACGGCATCCCCAACGCTTGGCGCGCCAAATACTTCGGCGGCAGCGGCACCACGACGAATGCTCTCTCCTGCTCTGCCTGCGACGCAGATGGCGACAAGGTGACTAACTACAGCGAATACGTCGCGGACACGAACCCGACGAACGCCCTGTCTTACTTCCACATCCAAAGCGTCTCCAACGCGACAAGTTTCGTCGTGTTCTATCAATCCTCAGCGAGTCGAAAATACACCTTGTATTGCCGGACCAACCTGAATTTAGGCGCGTGGACGAATATCCCCTCGCAAACCGACATTCCTGGCAGCGGCAGCGTGGATGGGCTGCTCGACCCCGAGACCGCAAGCACACCACGCTTCTATCGCCTCGGCGTCCGCGTGCCGTGAGCAACGAGGACACGCTTTCTGAGGGTCCAGGCAGATCAAACCTCGATTCTCTGTCACTGCGTCATACCTTAAGGTGTCATTGCTAACACTAACTGCGACATGAATGCAGAAACGTCCGCTCCAGTGCCGTTCAACCCCGCCCGTTCCAAATTCACCTGCCTCGCTGTCGCCCTGGTGATACTCGCCGCCGTGGCGGAACGCGCCTGGCTGCTCTTCAGCACGCCGCTCGTGCCCGGTATCAACGGGGCCTACTATTTGATTCAAACCCGCGCGCTTATCGAGCAAGGAAAGCTCGGCATTCCTGACCTGCCGCTCACGTTTTGGATTGATGCCTCGCTTGCAAAGATAATCCAGTTTTTCGCCGGCGCACCGCTTGAGTCCAGCATCCTGCTCTCGGTGAAGTTGGAAGACGCCATTCTTCCTGCGCTCATTGCGCTGCCCATGTTTGCGCTGGTGCGACGCTGGAGTTCTCGCGTTGGCGCAGGACTTTGGCTGCCAACTTGTGCCGCGCTCGCCGCCGCTTGCGGAGCCCCCGCACTCATGGTGGTTGGCGAGTTGGGGAAGAATTCACTTGGCCTCGTCTGGCTTGCTGCGCTGCTCTGGCGATTGCATGTCTGGCTCGAGGAACCCAAAATGATCAACGCCGCGCTCGTCGTGGCTTTTCTTGCCCTCCTCGGACTGACGCATATTGGCGTGTTCGGTTGGGCGCTCGCGCTCGCTGGCCTGACGATGATGGTCGCCCTCTGGCGTTGTGAACCGCTGATGCGGCGCAAATTGTTGCTGTGGCTATTAATCGGCGGCACGGCGAGTTCGCTCGCAGCAGGATTGGTGTTGTGGAAATTTGATCCCGCCCGTGTGCATCGCCTCACAAACGCGATCACACATCCGCTCACGTTTCTCGGCAACGACCAGGGTAAACGCGGGCAGCCCAAGCAACGCCCAGCCGGACAAAACGATTTTCACCCGCAACCATCAAACGACAATGTCTCAAGAGATTTCCGCCCTCCTGGACAAGGCAACCCGATGGACCAATTCGAAGGTCTCCGCTGGGCTTTCAGTGCAGCTTTTCTCACCGTCGCGATCGGCGCACTCTCGATGGTCTGGTATCGCCGCCACAAGCTCTCCGCCGCCGACATCGCGGTGGTTACAGGGTGTGCGCTTGGGTTGATTGTGCTGGGCGGGCCGTGGGTGACCGGTGACAAAGGCATCCGGTTCGTCCTCATTGCCTGCGTCCCGGCGACGGCCATAGCCGCGTTCGCCCTCGCGCAATTGCCGCTCCCAAAACTGCGCAACACCATTATGGCGCTCATTGTCTTTGCAATGGTTGGCACCGGAATTCGCCACGTCAAACAAGGTGGACAGCCAGTCATCACGCTGGCGGCGGCGGATGAATTGCGTTCCCTCGCCGACGACATTTCTGCGCCAAAGAAAACGCTCATCGTCGCGCGGCACGGCTTGGAATGGTGGACGGCGTGGTTTCTCCACACGCACATCGCGCACGCCGATGCGCTCAAGGACAGCGACTGGCAGAATTACCAACAGATATTTTTTCTACGCCAGAAGGCTGGGATGCAGGTGCCGCTGGGTCCGCGTCCTGGCAATGGACAACTCCCTCCAGATCGCAGCGGCCGCGGATTTGCCGGAGGCCCTCCGCACCGCGGAAACGTTTCGCCACCCGGTAGCCCGCCTGGTGGTGGATCCATGAGTGAACCAGCCATTCCGGACAACGCCGAATTCACACACGACGGCGAATGTTTCACCCTCGCGCGGGTCAATTCGCCGATTGGCAGGTAGGCTGAATAACGGCCAGATGTTGCCCCGCGCCGGGCTGATGATTGTGCCCGGCGTTTCATCCGTTCTTAACGGCTATAGGCATCGTCAGCCGGAGACGGAAGACTGGCGGAAACTCATCGCACTTTGTGGACCGCGCGGGTGGCTCCCCGTCGCCGGTCGCCAGCGCTGCCATCAATCGCGCTGGCGGATAGACGGTTGTGCGGCTGCCAAAAGCTGGGCATGGTGAGATGATGACCAGCGCGGGGAGACCAAAGCCTCGTTGTCTTGTTGAGGAGTGCCGCTGCGTGAGAATAGTTCTCCCGTGCCATAGACAGACTGCGGCCCGTACGGCAAACTGCTACGTGTTTTTCCGACGGCCTATCCAAACAGACCGCAGCCCCTGCTGCGTGATGAGTTATGTGGCCGCCAATGAAATGCGGCTGTATTTTGGGAGTTGGCAGAGAGAAACAGCCCACTCCAGAGAAACCGTCCGAGTCTTTTCGGTAACGCAAGCAAGCAAGCTAGTCACTGCATCAACAACACCACCATGAAGAGCACCATTCGCGCCGTCTCGAAACTGCCCCTGTTGGGAGTATGTCTCCTCGTATTGGGGGTGGCCAGCACCGCTCCTGCTGAGACGAATACCTGGAACAACGCCTCGGGAAATCTCCTTTGGGACAGCGCCAGCGCCAACTGGACTTTGCCGCCGACATGGATCGATGCTGACGATGCCGTGTTTGGGACCGTGGGCGTGGGCGCGATTACCAACGACGCCTTCATCACGGCACACAATGTGACGTTCAACTCCGCAGGCTACTCCCTTTGGGCCACCCCTTTTACCGGCTACTTTCTTACCCTGAGTGGCACGAACGCGACCATCGCGGTGAATGCGCCCAATGCAAACATCCCGGTGAATGTGGCGCTTGCCGGGGTTGACGGTCTAATCGTGACCGGGACAAGTTCCGCCAGCCTGACGCTCGGTGGCGATCCTTCCCTCGGCGGCACCAACTCCGGGATGGGTGGCAACATCTACACCGGGGGTACCTACATCCGCGGCGGCACGGTGGTGCTGGGCGTGACTTCCGCCAACGGGAATGGCAATGGCAACATGGGCACCGCGCACGCCGTGGACAGCATTGAGGCTCTGGATTCCGGGGCGACTCTAAAGCTAGGCACGAACAGTGATGGATCAGTGGTTCAAAACGGGCAGTTTGCGTTCCTCAACACCGAACCCCGATTGGTGATGAGTGGCGGCACGTTCGACCTCAACGGCGACAACAACCAGAACACCATCCCCTGGCCCGATGGCTTTGGCACGATTATCAACACTCACTCGCAACGGCGCGGCGTGCTGAAGCTGCGATTGGTCAACGACACAACGAATGAGTTCTCTGGGATCATCAAAGACGGGGGGGTGGTTACCAACAGTGCGTTTCCGAATCAGTTTCAGATGTTCGTGGATTCGGCTGTGACCCGTGGGTCCGGGGCGACTCCAGTCTTCATCCTGTCGGGGCCAAATACCTTCTCGGGCGGCTATCGCCATGCCAACGGAATTCTTCGAATGAAAGGGGCTGGTAAACTGGGCACCGTCTTGAGCAACTCGCCAGCGATGTTGTTCCGCACGGACAACCCGTTTGATCTCAATGGCACCAGCCAGGAGGTTTCCGGGTTGAATGGCAACGGGCCAAATCAGAAAATTGTCAACGATGCGGTCGGAACGTGCTCGGTTTTGACGATAGGCGCTGACAGCGTCATCACCCCGGCCAACATCAACTTCCCGGGGCAGATCATCGACAATACGGGCGCCGGTGGCGTGTTGGCCCTGTTCAAGACCGGCTGGAATACGAACAGCCTCAGCGGCGCGCTCACCTACAGCGGCCCGACGATGATCAACCGTGGGCTTTTGAACTTCGCCGCCGCTCCCAGTCCTAACAGCGACATCCGGATCACCACCCCGGGAAGGCTGGGGCTGAGTTACACGGGCACCCAGCCGGTGCCCCGACTTTATCTCAACGGGGTAAAGCAACCCCTGGGGGTTTACGACGCTACCACCAGCCCGGCCTTCATCATCGGCGGTGGCAGTCTCACGGTTACGGGAGCGGCCGATCCTTCGCAGCCATCGCTTAGTTTCGCCACTTCTGGAGGCGATCTAATTCTCTCCTGGCCGGGTTGTTTCACGTTTAAGCTGCAAGTCCAAACCAACTCGTTGAGCACAGGGATCACCGGCACTTGGTTTGATTACCCGGGTGGGTGTTGCAGCCCGGTGACTGTGCCGATTGACCACAGCAAAGGTACGGTGTTCTTCCGTTTAGCGATGGCTCCGTGAGGCGGAGGGAGTGATCAAAATGTGGGTTAGAGTTGGGAGTTGTGGTGGTGTTGGAGGAGCGGGGAGTGTCGTGAACCGGCGCTCCCCGTTCTTAAAGTCGAGGATGGTCTTGGTTCTCTGTCGGATCGGAATCTCCTCGCGCGCCAAGTTACCTTTGCTGGCCTTTGGGGATTGGCCAAACTCGAATCAGGTGGCAGGCTGTGAGCGGCGGCTGCAATCCGGATGAACCGGCAGCCGCTCCCAAGATTCTGTGAAGTTTTATATTCTCAAGTTCGTCGGCGTCGTTTGCCTCCTGGCTGTATCAGGCAGCAGTGGCGATTCACCGCGGCCCGCCTGGCGCGAATACGACATCCTGCGCGCGTTCCCACCCGGCCGGTTGGCGGCGCTCAGTATCGGTGACTTCCCTGATGCGCGCGGCCTGACTGGCCGCAACCGGGGCAATGGCAGTTGGCTCGAAGCTGGCCCACAGTGTGGCAGTTGCCGTGGCGTGATAGCTTCGGTGGTGGCGGGTAGTCTGACCGCCGCAGACGACGTTTGGCGGGGCATCGATGCCGCCTTTGCCCATCAGTTCGCCGACGGAGGCTTCGAGGCTGAGATACGGCCCAAAGGTGCCAGCGCGCGTCCACACGGGGCGGCGGTGGAGACCGCGTTCTTCTTTCTCCAAGAATTGGGCCGGGCCATCCTTGTCATTCGTCAGTCCCAGCACGAAGAGCACTGCCGCGCCCGGATCTCCGCGCTGGAACCGAAGATTCGGCGGGCCTGCGATTTCATCTCTGCCGGCTACGACACCATCATCGTCAACAGCAGCCATGCCGTGAACTGCATCATCATCACCGCGAAAGCGTTCGGCACCTGCGGCTTGGTTCTGCACGATGACAAACTGGTGGCCACGTCGCGGAAACTCATCTTCCACGCCCTTACCTCGGGGGACAAGGAGGGCGTGTTTATCGAGAACGGCCGTCGTGATTCCAGCTACAATGTCGTCTCCATCCTCTTCCCGGCCCGGCCCAAAGCGTGAGATGTGAGCTTCAAGCTGCAGGCACCCTACAACACCACCGTGGAAGGAGAGCTGCACAACGGCAAAGTGAGTTCGCTCAAGATCGCGCCGAAGTCTAGGGCCGCAGATGTCATCAACCTGCTTGTGAGATGAGCGCGAACCGACTCCAAAAACTGTTTTGAAAACTCCTCCACGCCTCTTTTTCGCTGCGCTGCTGGCGTCCTCGGCCACCTTGCACGCGGCCGATTCGACACCGCCCATCGCCAGTCTGCGGATTGATCGCCGCGCCCTCGTAACGCGCCACAACATTCAGTGGAACGAAACGGCTGGGCAGATTCCGCTGGGCAACGGTGAGTTCTGTTTCAATGCAGACGCAACCGGCCTGCAAACCTTCGGCGGGAATTCGATGGCCCATTGGGCTTGGCACAACTTCCCGTTGCCTCAAGGCTGGACCCCCGAGCGTGTGCCGGCCACGGGTACCTTCCAGAAGGGGCGCAATACCGGTGGCGATAATTTCCCTGCTGGCACGGACGCCATCCGCGCCTGGATGTTCGACAATCCTCACATCATGAACCTGGGGCGCTTGCGCTTGGTGCGCCCGGGTGGACGTGTCCTGGTGCCTGGCGACATCACCGGCTTGAAACGGATCCTCGATCTGTGGACGGGCGTGCAGACCTCATATTATCAGATCGCTGGCCAGGAGGTGAAGGTCGAGACCTGCGTGCATCCGGGCCTGGACATGGTGGTGGTGCGCATCGAGTCGCCGTTGGTGGCAAACGGCGAATTGGAAGTGGCCCTGGATTTCGCCTATCCGTCCTTGGATAATTCGGCCTGGGTGGGCGACTTCACCCGAACCACCGGTCATGTCACCACCGCGAGGGGCCGAGGTGATCGACGCTTCGACTTCACTCGCAACGTCGATGCGGTGATCTATCACGCGGCGCTGGTGGTGGCACAGGGCTGTTCCATTCGCGAACCGAGTCCCGATGTGGCCGCGAAGCGACTCGTCATCAAGCATGCCGAATACGGGGCCGGCGACAAATGGGCTGATGTGACCGCGAAGGTTGCCGCCGCCGTCAAGGAGGGCCGTATCTCGAAGGTGGTGAATTTCAAGACCATGGATGCCGATCCGGCGCCGGGCGTGGCCAAGGGGCTGAAGGTTACCTACACCCTCGATGGCCAGGAGGGAAAGTCGGAGGTCCCCGATAATCAGACTCTGTGCCTCCCGGCCGCGGTCAGCAATGCCTGGACGGTTTCAGCGCGCGGGACAAACGTCATGGCCTTCGTCTGCGCCTTTTCAGCCACGCCGTTGACGTCGGTCCTGCCGTCCTGCGCCGAAACGAAGGCCGCCTACGCCGCGCGCTGGGAGCAGCATTGGACCACCGGCGGCGCCATCGATCTGTCCGGCAGCAAGGACGCACGGTGGCCGGAACTGGAGCGGCGCATTGTGCTCTCGCAATACCTGATGGCGGCCATGTCCGCGGGCAGTTGGCCCTCATCCGAGAATGGTCTGATGGGCATCGATCCCTGGCGCGGGCAGTTCCACATGGAGATGGTGTGGTGGCATCTGGCCCACTACGCCTTGTGGGACCGTTGGCCGATGGCCGAGGAAGCGCTCCGCTGCTACCAGCGTTTCAGCCCGGCGGCGCGGGAGCTAGCCGTGCAGCTTGGCTACAAAGGCCTGAAATGGCAGAAATCGGTGGGCCCCGAGGGTCGCACCGCACCTTGGGTCGGCAACCAGGTGCTGTTGTGGAAACAGCCGCATCCGATCTTCTTCGCTGAGTTGGATTATCGCCTGCATCCGACCCGCGCGACGCTCGACAAATGGTCCGACATCGTTGAAGGCACCGCAGAGCATATGGCCGATTATCCCGTCCGGGATGAAAAGACCGGCATCTATTCCCTGACACCGGCTATGCCGCCGAGCGAACAGGGCATCACCCGCGACCCGGTTTTCGACCTCGCCTATTGGCGCTGGGGCCTGGACAAGGCCCAGGAATGGCGTCAGCGCCGGGGTTTGGCGCGCCAACCGCAGTGGGATCAGGTGCGGCGCAACCTGGCCCCCTTGCCGGCGGTCGATGGCGTCTTCGTCCACTCGGCCGAATGGACCGACACTTACACCCAGCGCGCCTTTGAACATCCCGATCCTGTGGGCGTGTTGGGGATGCTACCGCCCGTGGCGGGCGTGGATGCCGAAACGGCGCGGCGCACCGTCACCAGGGTTTGGACAACCTGGGATTGGAAGCGCTGCTGGGGCTGGGATTTTCCCTGGATGGCCATGGCTGCCGCGCGCACCGGCCAGCCGCAGATGGCGGTGGACGCCCTGCTCCATGACAATCCCAAGAACAGCTATTCGATCGCGGGGATCAACGGCGGCTGGTATCTGCCTGGCAACGGCGGACTGCTCTATGCCGTCGCGATGATGGCGGCTGGCTGGGACGGAGGACCAACCAATAACGCACCCGGATTCCCGGCTGACGGGAGCTGGGTGGTGAAGTGGGAAGGGCTAAGGAAAGCCCCTTGAGAACGAGTCTCGCTTTTTGCCCCTGTGATTACCCAGACACGCACGCAAACCTTGATCACTGAAAGCATGCTGAAACGAGTAATGGTCGCGGGCTGGGCGCTTTGCGCGCTGGTTGGAATGGCTCGGGCGGAAACCTATCTGGCAATGGAGTTTGTGACTCCGCCGGATTCAGCGAAGCCCTGGGTCAACATGTGGTGGTTCGACAAGGTCACGCCGGCGAACATCACCCAACACCTGGAGGAGCTAAAAGCGAAAGGCGTGGGAGGCGTGATGCTCATTGACCTGGGCAACATGCCGGGCGCGCCCTATATGAGCGACAAGTGGCGGGAGCTCTTTCGCCATGCGGTGCGCGAGGCGGACCGGCTGGGGTTGAAGCTGGGCGTGAATACCTGTCCGGGTTGGCCCTCAGGCGGACCTTGGATCACGCCGGAGAATTCGAGCTGGATGGTGGTCAGTTCCGAGACCATCATCAAAGGGCCGCAGAAGTTTTCCGGCAAGCTGGTTGACCCGAAGGGCAGGGGGACGCTCTACGCTGATGTTGTGGTGCAGGCCTTTCCGATTCCTGAGGGAGCTGCAAATCGGCAGCCCGTGGTGACGGTGAGCGCCAATCCCGGTGACGTGCCAAGTCTGACGGACGGGAATTTCAACACCTTCTGGAAACCCGGCGGCGATGACGAGCCTTGGATCAAATTGGATTTTGGCAGCCCGCATACCGTGGATTGGGCGTGGATTGATCTGGTGGGGCGAGTGGCCATTGAAGCCTCTGACGACGGCATGGTTTTCAAACCGGTGGTCACCCTGAATGGACCGCCGCACAACACGATCTATGAAGCGGTTCCCGCCACCACCGCCCGCTGGTTCCGCATCGTCGCGCCACGCAATGCGACCGTGCGCGACATCGCGCTGGGCTCCCGTGTCGAGGTGGAGCGCGTAGCCCACCTGGCCGCCAAGCGGGCGGGCACCCATCCGATGGGCGTCACGGCTACCCGGCAGGCCGATCAAGTCCGCTTCGTGCGCGAGGAACTGGTGTCGCTGCCGGATGACCATCCGCTTCAGATGCGTGACCGGATTGATCTCACCGGCAGAGTCTCAGCGGATGGAGCGCTTAATTGGAATGTGCCACCGGGAGACTGGAAAGTCGTGCGCATCGGCCGTACAACCACGGGGCTTAACGTCGCTTTCGGTAAGGGACTGCTAGTCGATTACCTTAGCCCGACAGCGATGCAGCAGCACTATGAGGAGGGAATCAAGCCTGTGGTCGGTGATGCGGGCGCGCTGGTGGGAAAGACCTTCCTGTATTCCATCGAGGACAATGTCGAGATCGACGGCATCTATTCCTGGACGCCGCAGATGCTCGACGAATTTCGAAAGCGGCGCGGGTACAATCCTACCCCTTACCTAGCCACGATGGCGGGCGAGATCGTGGACAGCGTCGAGATCACGGATCGCTTCCTGGCGGACGTGCGGCGGACGATTGCCGACTGCGTGGCGGATGAGCACTACGGACGCTGGGCATCTCTGGCCCATGCCGATGGCTTGCAGGTGCGGGCGGAGGCCGGCGGCCAGCATCATCCGCGGCTGTTGTGCAACGACGGGCTTATGAATCAGGGCCGCATGGACGTGCCGGTCGCGGAGTTTTGGGAAATCGAGTTATGGAAGGAGAACCAATGGGCGCCGGCCGATCATCATTCCATCACCACCCCAGGCTGGGACGAGGCGGCGCAGAACGTCAACGCCAAACAGGCCGCCAGTGCCGGGCATTTGTATGGCAAACGCATCGTGGCCTCCGAGGCGTGGACGACTGGCGGGCGCCGGCAGCACTGGGGCACGCCGCCCGCTGGCTTGCTGCGCCACGCGAACACCGCCTTTTGCGAAGGCATCAACGCGCTGAGCATTCATGGCTCCGCCACGTCCGGGCCGGAGGATGGTTTGCCTGGAAAGTCGGTCTTCGGCGGCAGTCACTTCAACCACAACATCACTTGGTGGAACCAGGGAGCCGAAGAGTTTCTGCGGTATATGACGCGTTGCTCGCATCTGCTGCGACAGGGGCTATTCGTGGCCGACGTGCTCTACTACAACGGTGACGAGGCGCCGAACTTTGTTCCGCCCAAGAATATCGATCCTTCGCGTGGCTTCGGCTATGACTATGATGTGTGCAACACGGAGGTGCTGCTCACCCGTCTCTCGGTCAAGAACGGTCGAATCGTGCTGCCGGATGGGATGAGTTACCGGGTGCTGGTCCTGCCCGATCGGCCAGTGATGCCGCTGAGCGCGGCCCGGAAGATCCAGGAGTTGGTCGCCGCCGGCGCCACGGTGATCGGCCCGAAACCGCAGCGCACGCCTGGCCTGACCGACTACCCACGAAGCGAACAACAACTCAAGAAGATCGCCGACAAAGTATGGGGAACCGAAGCCACCGCTTCGCCGCTGCAACATTCCTTCGTCAAGGGACGCGTGGTGTGCGGGTTGAGCATCCGTGAGGTTCTGACGCAAGCCGCCGTGCCGCCGGATTTCACGTTCCAAAGCAACACGGAAGATGCCCTGCTAGACTTTATCCATCGGCGCGCCGACGAAACGGAGATTTACTTCGTGGCCAACCGAAGAGGCTCCCGACTGCGGGCTGAGTGCACCTTTCGCGTGAGTGGTCGGCAACCCGAATTGTGGGATCCGGTGACGGGCGCGCAACGGGACCTGCCCCAATTCGAGACGAAGGCCGGAGGCACGTCCGTTCCCCTGGAGCTCGAGCCTTATGGCGCCATGTTTGTGGTTTTCCGCAAGCGCATCCGGGACACAGAAATCAGCGGCCGTAAGCTGGGGACCGAAAGTCAGAAGAGTGCGGAAGCAAATTTCGCCAAGTTAAACCAAACCCAGGAGCTGGACGGGCCATGGACGGTTCAATTCGATCCGCAGTGGTTCTATCCGACCAATGACCTGAGCGGCGATCAAGCCCGGGGGTTGATGATCTTCGCCAAGCTGGAGGACTGGAACCAGCGTGCCGAACCGGCGGTGAAGTATTTCAGCGGCTCGGCAGTTTATCGGCAGGCTTTCAACCTCGCTCCAGAAGTCAGGCTCCAGAAGTCAGACGTCGTTAAGGACAATTCCTCCCACCTTGCAACACCGACCGATCCCGCGCCCCGTCTGTATCTCGATCTGGGCACGGTCAAAGAGACGGCCCGGGTGCGCCTCAACGGCAAAGACCTTGGCGCGGTCTGGTGCCCTCCCTGGCGGGTGGAGATCACCGGGGCCGTCCAACCCGGCGAGAACACGCTGGAAATCGGGGTGGTAAACCTCTGGCCGAACCGGTTGATGGGCGACCGAAAGCTGCCCGCCGCGCAGCGCCGGACGCGCACCCGGATGTTCATGGGCGGACTCAATAACGATCAACTGCCCTCCGGCTTGCTCGGTCCAGTGACGATACAGACGGTTCAGCCGAGCAGTGCGCGATGATTCCAGATATAGTCGCTGGTGCAATACAACAGGCCAATACCTCAAGCAAGATCAGGGGAAGGGGTGTCAAGGAAGGTTGGACACCCTGTGCAGAATCCATTAGCGAGGCGGGGGCGGCCGTCGCTTTGATCTGTTAACAACATCAACGCTTCTCCAGCGTGTGGTTTTCTGGTTTGATTGAGCGTTGCTGTTAACAAATTGTTAACGCATATTTCGACGGATTCATTGGTGTTGCATGGGATTTTTGGCTTGGATTGTTAGCACCGTAGGTGCATCCGGTGGGCAGTGAACACCTATGAAAACATTGGACTTTTCAGGTAGTGCGGTCTCCGGTGCCGTCTTGGTGCCGTCTATTCGAGTCAAAAACGTAACGGGGACTTGACCAAACGGTAGCTGAGCAACACCCAAAACGAGGGGAACCCCACTACCAAGCGTCTCGCAGGCGGCGCAATTCATTTGTCGTATTGGGTGTCTCCATGACTCAACCACCCCAACAGGTTGTGGTAATCTTCGGAATAGTCGGCAAACCACACTTCAGGTGGGGGCTGGGTGAGTGATGGAGACATGCTGGTTTCTGCACTTCTGAGGCTCAATTTAATAACTGGGGTGGACGTTCCCTGTTGAGGTAGGTTTTTCCCGATTCCCATTCTTCGCTGGTTTGGGGCCAGCAGGGCCGTGACCAGGCACAGGAGGGATGCCTCATTGCGAATGGGCTACACTGCGTTGGATTGCTAATAAATCCTAGCGCTGCGTGCGGTGTCGCCAGTTTTGTCGTCAGTTCTCCGGCGTGGCCAGCATCATGGATACCAGGAGGGAGGCGGCTGTTGGGGGTATGGATTGTCCGGTGATCGACACCACACCCATTGCCGGTGGCGGGTGTGCCGGTGAAGGAGGACATGGAGGAGTGCAGGCGAGAGTCGGTTTTGAACTCTCATGAAATTGGGGCGGAGGTTGGAATCGGACACATTTGCACCCATTTCCGGGGGGTAGATAGCAGCTTTTTGAGCTTACTCAAGCACTACTTGCCACTACTCGGTCACTACTCGCCACTACTGGTTTAAGCACAGTTTTAGGCACAGTTGGTTTTTCGGTGGAAGCCCTTAGCGACGTGGCTACAGGTCACGGGGTTGGCGTCGGAATCGAACGGTTCATGCTCTGTTTTCCGAGTAAATTCTCGCAGCAAACCGCTGGTAGTCAAGGTTACTCAGCACCTACCAAGACCTACCACGGCCAGCCAATTTACTACTCTTGAACTGAAGCTCTTACTGAAGGCGGATTTTGTGGCGGGGCATCGCCGGCGAGCGGCTCGTGCTGGCCATGCATTGAGCTTGCCATGCACCGTGATCGAACTTGCTGCGTGCCGCATCGAATGACGAATGAGGTCCACAACGCATCAGGCAAGCGAAACCGGGGGCCGGCACAAATCTGTGGGGTTGACCCTTGCTATACCTTCAAGCTGGCGCAACCGGGCCAACGCCGCGGCGCCGTTTCTCTCCGTTACCAGTTGGCAATGTCGAAGTCTGGGGTGCTATCTATTGACATTTAATGCTGCCACAGTAGTTTGTCCTCATGAATGTTTCTTTGCCCCAAACTTGGGAGCAGTTCGTCGCCGGCCAGGTGACCTCCGGCGAGTTTGGCAATGCCAGCGAAGTCGTGCGCGAGGCCTTGCGCTTGTTGCGGGAACAGCAGGAGAACCGTGCCTTGGAGGAAATGCGCACGGCCTTCTCCGGCGTGGACCCACACGGAGGCCAGGGTGAACCAACTCCGGAAGCTCGCGCCCTGATTGGCCAGGCCATCCAACAGCATCGCAAGAGCAAGGGCCGGGCGTGATCGTTGTCTTCGACACCAACGTGGTGGTCGAAGCCATCTTCTGGCCCCGAAGCACCGCCCGCCGGGCGCTGACCGGGTTGGCACTGCGCCGCTTCAAGACAGCGGTCAGCCAAGAAATTTTGGACGAATACGCGGACGTCACCGCTGACATTCGAACCCGCCTGTTTGCCCAGGCCCAGCCTTCCGGAGCGCTGGCGTGGATCGCTGCCAAGTCGGTGCGCGTCGAACCCATGCCGCTGCAAGGCAAATTGAGCCGTGATCCCGACGACAACGTTTTCGTGGCTTCGGCGGCGGCCGTTCAGGCGGCCTTCCTGGTTACGCAAGATCGTGACCTGCTCGTCTTGGGCAGACCTTTTGGAATCCGGATCGCCACCCCCGTCGAACTGATCCGCGAGTTGCGGCTGTAGTCCAACAACAGAAGAGGGAGGTCCCACCTATTTGCAGCTATTTTTCCCCGCCTCTGCGCTGACAATAAGTTCGACACACTTGCCCCAGTCCCCATCTGTAGCCGCGTTATGTTGAGTCTTCAAAAATGTGGAGTTCAGCCCGATTCCGCCCGTTTTTCGGGCCTTCGCCGCCCGAGAACTCAACATTACTGGCAGGAGGCAATGGGTCTTAAGTCCAACAATCACATGCAACTGGCAAACGGCATAGACACCGCGGCCTGGCCACATCGCGCGCAACGCGAATCCAGAAAGAAACCGTCCCCCAGTGGCCCCGTGGCGTTCGCTGTAGAGACGAGGTCCTGGTTGCTTGACACCCCGTGCCGTCGAGCCGGGTGTGGTCGATTCGCGCCAGAGTGCTTCGCGAGGGTCGCAAAAATGTTGAGTAAAACCGCCTCTTGGGTGCGTGATTTCGGGGCATTCCGTTGCAACTCCACATTTTTGAAGACTCAACATAACGGTAGTTGAACTAAACCGCTTCGCGGTAGCCTAGCGGCGGTTCATGGCTCGCGCCGGTGCCGGGCCGACGACTTGCGCTCAGAGCCAGTTGAGGGCGAAGGTTCAGGCGTATGACTACACTACGCCAAAAACTCATCGACGAGAT
>CAIKLQ010000312.1 GCA_903828255.1 uncultured Verrucomicrobiota bacterium | reverse complement strand
CGTGGAAGGGATTACGACTTCGGGAACGCCGGCCTGCGGGGCCAATTTGCTGGTCAGGCGTGCCGGGTGAATTCTCCTTCGCCACCGGCGCGGTCACCGCCAAACCCTTCTGGCGGCCAGAAAAGCGGCTCCAACAAAAGCTCACCGAAGGGTTGGACACGGTCTGCAACGAACGGGGGTGAATTGTCGCCAAGTGCGTGGGCGCTGATTCATCCGTTGAACGTCGTCCAGCCAACCGGGCGAGCAACCCGGAAAATCCGCTGTTCCGTCTTGTGGCTGCGGCACCGTCATTCCAGGGCATTCCGCAGCCCGATGAGCCCCAGCAGTTTCTGACTCAAATTACACCCCTATCCTCTGGCTTGCGGGCGCCGGGGCGCTTGGTAGTTTCCCAGCGTGACACGAACCACCAGCAAACCCGACAGCGCTCCGCCGCAACGCGAAGGCCGCGGTGGGTGGGCCTACGGGTTGATGGCTTACGTGATGTGGGGCGTGTTTCCCCTCTACTTTCGGGCGCTCGCGCAAATTTCGCCGTGGATCATTGTCTGCCATCGCATCGTGTGGTCGGCCGTCTTCCTCGGCCTCATCGTCACGCTGCACCGGGAATGGTCACAACTTCTGACGGTGGTGCAGGTCGGGCGCAACCTCCGGTTGCTGGCCGTCGGCGGCGTATTGATCGCCGCGAACTGGCTCATTTTCATCTACGCTGTCACCACGGACCAACTGCTGGAATCCAGTCTGGGTTATTTTATCAATCCACTGCTCTCGGTCGCGCTGGGATTGGTTTTTCTCGGGGAACGACTGCGCCGCTGGCAGTGGGTGGCCGTGCTGATCGCCACGGCGGCGGTGCTCAATCTCGCGCTGCACAGCGTGCGCGTGCCCTGGATTGCGCTGTCGCTCGCGGCCACGTTCGGGTGCTACGGACTGGTGCGCAAGAAGGTGGATTTGCCTTCCCTGCACGCCCTGCTGGTGGAAACAACGATCCTCGTGCCACTGGCGTTGGCGGGCCTGATATGGCTGCCCGCGAGGAGCCCCGGCACCCATCCATCCGGGGGGACCTTGGTGCTCTTGGGGCTGACAGGGGTGATCACGGCCACGCCGCTGTTGTGCTTCGGGGTCGCGGTGCGAAGCCTGAAGCTCTCCACGATCGGCTTCCTGCAATACATTGGCCCAACGCTGCAATTCCTCATCGCGATCTTGGCGTTTCACGAACCGCTCGCCCCCGCCAAACTGGCCAGCTTCGGTCTCATCTGGGTGGCGATCGGGGTGTATGTCGCGGATTCACTGGCGAGCCACGTGGCGCCCCCTGTTGCGGATCGGCCCGAGTGAGGGGTTCAGCCCGGCCCAAGCAACCGGGCGAGCAACCCGGAAAATCCGCTGTTCCGTCTTGTGGCTGCGTCCGTCCGTTGCGTCGCGTCAGGCGACTACATCCAAGTTGTTGCTTGCGCTGGCCGCCGGGAGCGGCGCAGTGCTGCCGCCGGCTTTGTAGGTGAGCCAGTCGTTGAGCCACGAGCCGCTCGCCCCCGCCCCGCCACTGGCCACACTGCTGCCCCCAAGCAGTGAACTGATCGACAGGTTCCCACTGGAACTGGTGCTGAAGGCGTCGCTAACGATTTGCTGGGAGATGGCGGTGTTGGTTT
>CAIKLQ010000311.1 GCA_903828255.1 uncultured Verrucomicrobiota bacterium | reverse complement strand
GTAGAAAACGCCCCAAGGGCGGCGGACCAGACCGAATGTTTGTTTCATCGTTTCACTCATGTTGCTGAGTGTGTCAGGTCCGGCGTCCCTCGCGTAAGCGAGCAGTGGACGAGCTATAGCCGAGCAGTAACCAATTTCTGACCGAGCAGCCAAACCGGTGAAGAATCCGGTGAAACTCGACCCTCCCAACTCCCTCAAACCCCAATAAACAAAGGCGATTTGAGTGGAGGCGAGGGTCGGAATCGACCGAGTCTCGCCTTCCACAAGCCACTCGAAATCAATCGTCTATGGCATCGCTGACTGTTTAACTATGAACGAGTTGCGTTCATTGTCAATCCATATCCGGCCATAAACTTTCTTATCGGTTTTAGCCCTGTCAAAACGGTCCGTGCTGGCACTTCTGCTGGCACTTTTTTACAGGAGATACTTGTCCTGAGGCCGGGGAGGCGTCCAAATTGTGGTTGATTATCATCCGTTGTGTGGTTGATTATACAACCATGATTCGTCGCCACATTACCGAACATCTCCTGCAAGCTTTGTCGGATACGCCTGCCGTCTTGGTCAACGGTGCCCGGCAAAGCGGAAAAAGCACCTTGGTGCAATCGGCGGAATTGACCAAGCCCGGCCGCCAGTATTTGACGTTCGATGATCCCGGCGTATTGGGAGCGGCCAAACGCGACCCCAACGGCTTTATTGCCGGTTTGAACCCCCTGGTCACCCTTGATGAAGTGCAGCATGTGCCCGAACTCTTTCCAGCCATCAAAATGGCCATTGACCGGAAACGGGAACCGGGACGGTTTTTACTCACGGGTTCCGCGAACGTGTTGCTCCTGCCGAAATTGTCCGAGTCCCTGGCGGGTCGCATGGAGGTGCTGACGCTTTGGCCATTTTCGCAAGGCGAAATGAACGATGTTAGTGAAGGCTTCATTGACGCATTGTTCTCCAAGCAGCCGGTCTGGTCTTCAGGAAAATCCAGCGGGATTCGGCGCGACGAACTGTTTGAGAAAGTTCTGGCCGGTGGCTATCCCTTGGTGGTTGCCCGCAACACCGGAGCACGCCGCAAGGCTTGGTTCCAGTCCTACTTGACGACGATTCTCCAGCGGGACGTTCGGGACCTGACTAATGTCGCCGACGTGACGGCTGTGCCTCGCCTGCTCTCAGTCGTGGCGACCCGTGCCGGTGGTCTGTTGAATTTCGCCGACTTGTCGCGAACCCTCGCGTTACCGCAAACGACTTTGAAACGCTATTTCGCGCTGTTGGAAGCGACGTTCTTAGTGCAACTGTTGCGGCCTTGGTCGAGCAACCTGGGGCAGCGCCTGATTCAGACCCCGAAGGTTTATTTGGATGACACCGGGCTGCTCGCCCATTTATTGGGATTGACCTTAGACCGGCTGAAGGTGGACGGAACACTGGCGGGCGGGGTGCTGGAGAATTTTGTGGTGATGGAACTGCGCAAGCAATCGGCGTGGAGCGAGATTCAGCCGGAATTTTACTACTGGCGCACAGCCGCAGGCCAGGAAGTGGACATCGTGCTGGAAGACAGTGCAGGGCGGCTGGTGGGGATTGAGATAAAGGCCAGCGCCACATTGGGCGGAAGCGATGTTCGGGGTTTGCAGTCGATGGCCGACGCGGTGGGCAAACGATGGCTCCGCGGAGTGGTGCTCTACACCGGCACCGAAGTCATTCCGTTTGCCGCCAACATGCACGGCCTGCCGGTATCGCACCTTTGGGCGGCACATAAATGATCGGAACGATCTCCGCGTCTTCCGTCTCAACCAGACATGCAGACTCCGAGCGTGATTCCTAACTGCCATCCCATGGCGAAGCGAGCGCGGTCAAGATGTTCTCTGTGTCTCTGTGCAGGCAAGTACTTTTTCATAGCTTTTATTCCCCGGACTTCCTCTTGGTTTCGTGCCCAAGACAGGGCACGGTTTTGCGAACGCAAAACCTAAGCGCACCCCACAGCGGCGGTCGGCGCTGTCAAGGCAGACCGCAGCGATAGCGAGGAACGCCTTGACAGCACGAGCCGACCGACCGCTGTTATTTTCCGTGCGTGTTTATTGGTCCTTAGCATTTGCGGCTTGCGGGCGCGCCTTTGGTCTGGCCACTCTTGGCTGGCAACTTGGTTTCGACACTCGCGGCAACTCTGCCGGGCTCGAGCGCCTGATCGGCACCGGGGGCGACCTTAAGGAACGCGGCCTGTTTGCCACCTTCCAATGCCCGCTTGGGATCCAGCAGGCCGTAAAGTTGGATGAGTTTGGCCACGAGTCCGGTCCAGCCGGTCTGGTGACTGGCGCCAAGCCCGGCCCCGTTGTCGCCGTGGAAGTACTCGTAGAAGAGGATGTGATCGCACCAGTGGGGATCGGTCTGGAACTTCTCCGTGCCGCCGTAAACGGGTCGCCGCCCGTGTTCATCGCGGAGAAACGTCTTTGTCAGGCGATCCGAGATCTCCTTGCTCACCTCGAAGAGGTTCATCAGCTTCCCGGAACCTGTCGGGCATTCGATTTTGAAGTTGTCGCCGTAATAGAGGTAGAAGTTCAGCAGTGACCGGACGATCATCACGTTGACCGGCATCCAGACCGGCCCGCGCCAGTTGGAGTTGCCGCCGAACATGCCGCTGTTCGACTCGCCTGGCAGGTAATCCACCCGGTACTCCTGACCCTGCACGTGGAATACAAAGGGATGCCGCTCGTGGAACTTGGAGAGCGCGCGGATGCCGTGGGGACCGAGGAACTCGTTCTCGTCGAGCATTTTCGTCAGAATCCGGCGCAGCCGCTCCGGGTTGACCATCGCCATGATCCCCCGATCCGCCACCCCGAGATGACCCGGGCCGGTGGGGTGCATGGAAT
Source organism: uncultured Verrucomicrobiota bacterium (assembly GCA_903828255.1). Taxonomy (GTDB): domain Bacteria; phylum Verrucomicrobiota; class Verrucomicrobiia; order Limisphaerales; family JADLHS01; genus CAIKLQ01. The sequence continues at coordinate 8,877 of CAIKLQ010000311.1, read as the reverse complement.
TCTCAAGCTCGGGGATGCGGCGCAGACGTTCAGAGATTTGGACCATCGCCCCGGGAATTTGGTCCCGCTGCCACTGTTCGATGACCGTGGTGGCGCACAGCGGCAGGAGCCCCACCATGGAGCGCACCTTGAGCCGTGTGGCGCTGCCGTCCGGCAGCCGCAGCAGGTCGTAGTAGAAGCCGTCCTCCTCGTCCCACATGCCGTCCGCTCCGGGACGGTTCATGGCCAGGGAGATATAGTAGAAGTGCTCGGCAAACTTTACCACCATGTCTTCGTAGTTGGGGTCGTTGGCAGCAAGGGCAATCGCGAGCTCCACCATGTTCTGGCTGAAGAAAGCCATCCAGGCGGTACCGTCGGCCTGCTCCAGGTTACCGCCGGTGGGGAGCGGGGCGCTGCGATCGAAGACGCTGATGTTGTCGAGGCCAAGAAAGCCGCCCTCGAAGACGTTCTTGCCGAAGCGGTCCTTGCGGTTGACCCACCAGGTGAAGTTCAGCACCAGCTTGTTGAAGGTCTCCCGGAGGAAATCGAGGTCCATCTCGCCGCGCAGCGCCTGCTCGGTGCGGTGCAGAAACAGCGTGGCAAAGGCGTGGACCGGGGGGTTGACGTCGCTGAAGTTCCACTCGTACGCGGGCATCTGGCCGCTGGGGTGCAGGTAAATGTTCTTGAGCATCAGTTTCATCTGCTCCTTAGCGAAGTCGGGATCCACGATCGAGAGCGGGAGCGTGTGGAAGGCCAGGTCCCAGGCCGCGTACCAAGGGTATTCCCACTTGTCGGGCATGGAAATGATGTCCTGATTCACCATGTGGAACCACTCCGAGTTCCGGGCGCTGCGATACCCGGAATGGAGCGGGTTGGACTGGTGCTCATCCAGCCAGTTGTGTCCATCAAAGAAGAAGAACTGCTTGCTCCAGAGCATGCCGGCCAGTGCCTGGCGCATCACGTTGGCCTCGTCGGCACTCACTGAGGGGGGCGTGACCGACTTGTAAAACTCATCGGCTTCGCGCAGCCGGTCAGCGAAGACTTCATCAAATTGCCTGCCAAAGGGCTTGTCCTTCTGCGCCGCAGAACCGTTGGAAAGCCGCAAGCGAATCACTTGGGTCTGACCGGCGCCGATCTTGACCTGGTAGTGCGCCGCGACCTTGGTGCCCTGCTTGCCGGGGTTCACGGCGCCCTGATTGCCCTGCACCACACAGTCGTTGATGCCGTCCTTGACGTGGGGACTCTCGTTCTTTTGTCCGGCAAAGAGCCGTTCGTTGTTGGTTTCGTTCTCAGTGAAGAGCAACGGCACCTCGCCATCGCAGGAAAGGATGAATTCACCCAGCAACGGATGCGTGGCCGCGACCGCGCTCGCGCCCGCCGCGGCCTTGATCTGTTTGAGACTTGGTTTCTTGGGAGATCGGTTGGATTCAGCAATCCACGCCGACCAGTCGTTCCGGAACCAGAGCGTCGGCAGGAGATGCAACTCAGCCGCCTCCGGTCCCCGGTTGGCTGCCGTGATCCGCACGAGGATGTCTTCCGCACCGGCTTTGGCATACTCCACGAAGACGTCGAAGTAGCGATCGTCCTTGAAAACGCCGGTGTCGAGGAGTTCATACTCCATCTCGTTGCGGTTGCGCCGGCCGTTGGTCTCCACCAGGTCGGCGTAGGGATAGGCCGTCTGGGGGTACTTGTAGAGATACTTCATGTAGGAATGGGTTGGGGTGCTGTCGAGGTAGAAGTAGTACTCCTTCACGTCCTCGCCGTGGTTGCCCTGGCTGTTGGTGAGGCCGAAGAGCCGTTCCTTGAGAATCGGATCCTTGCGGTTCCAAAGCGCCAGTGCGAAGCAGAGGCGTTGTTGGTCATCGGAAAAGCCGGCGATGCCGTCCTCGCCCCAGCGGTAGGCCCGCGAGCGGGCTTGATCGTGGGTGAAGAAATTCCAGGCGTCACCGTTCTCGCTGTAGTCCTCGCGGACGGTTCCCCATTGCCGCTCGCTCAGGTAGGGGCCCCACTTTTTCCAGGGGATCTTTTGCTCGCGAGCCTCGTCCAGTCGGATTTGTTCAGTGGTTTTCATTGTCGTTTCCTTTCTTTTGTTCAATCAAGGGAATTTCAAAACTTCGTAGCCGCCGACGTCAGTCGGCGCAAACTAGAGCAATGGCGCGGACTAACGTCCGCGGCTACCATGTCTTGATATAGCCTCAATCGGTTGATTTCGTTTGGTTTGTTTTGGTTCTTGTTTTGTTTGCACGTCTATTGCGCCGGGATGGTGATCAAGGGCAATTTCGCGGTGTCGCCGGTCTCCGCCAGGGTGAAGAAGAACATGACGACCGTGAGCGCGCGCTTGGTTTGCAGGTCGCCGTTGTCGACCCAAAACCAGTAGTCGCGGTAGCGCACGGCGGCAAACGCGCCCGCCGGCTTGTCCTTTCCGCTGTGAATCTGTGGGACTTTCTGGCGGCCCTCCGCCGTGGGCACGTTGTCCACCGAGGGCCATGCGCTGTGGTCATGGAGATGGGCCTCGGGCACGTCCAGATGGCTGGCAAAGGCCGTCATGATTTGCAGCATGGAACGGCTATTCACGGCGAGTTCATTGTCCGTCCCGCGCGCCGGCGAATAGGTGAGCACGAACTTTTGCTTGTCAGCCGCCAGTTTGAGCAACCGCCGGATTTCCGCGCCCTTTGCGGCGATCTCGGGGGACACTTCGTCACGCTGGAAGAACACCACCCCGGTTGAGTTTTTGGCCTTGTCTTCCTCGACGCGCATTCCGAAGGCCCCAGCCGCCTGCACTTCACGCAGCAAGTCCAGGACCCGGATAAAGTCTGGGTCCGCCTCCCGGACCGCGCCGCCGGCCGTCGAGCGATTGCGCACCCCGTTGAGCGACTCGACGGCCATGCCCAGGATGAAGTCCGCCGCATAGCCGGACTGCAGCAGGAAGAAAACGTTCTTGGGATCAATCGGCGTGATGAGCCCGCGCAGGAACTTCTCCCCGGTCATCGGCACGTAGGTGATGGTGGGCCGGTCGGTGTAGATAGCCTGTCCCCCGGCGGACGCGAAGTTGCCCTGCATCGCGCTTTCCGAAGAGAGAGTGCCGTTGACACTGACGCCGGTTTGCATGGAGTAGCCGGCGACAACGGACGCCACATCTACGAACACCGGCAGGTCCATGTAGCGCAGCTTGACGATGTTGAGGAGCGTCTGCTGCTTCCACGAGTCGGCGATGGCCGTGCTGTAATCGAAACGGTCCACGGCCACGGTTTTGGGGCCGAGGTGCGAGCAGCCGGTCAACGCCACCGCGCCAACGAGCGCGGCGGCGAGGAGGCGTTGCGTGCGGTTCGTTTTCACTGCTTTGTCCTTTCTTGATAAATCTCCGGCATTAGAATACCGTCCCAAGGAGTTTTCTGATCAGTTCTTCCAGCGGGATGATGGTCAACACCAACGGCGATACTGGTATCAGGGTAAGGACGACAAGCTGGATGACCGTATCTCGACCGAACGGGACCGGCCGAATGTCGCGGATCACCTGGAAGCTGTTCCCCAGGTCGGCCAGCGACTGGATGCGCTCCGCATTATCGGGGTGCTCGACCTCGTCGCGCAGCTACCAGGATTTGAGAGCTTACGGGAGGGGCGACCCATGTCTTTTCAGTGGGCCTTCCATCTAGCACTGCTTGTGGATTCACTCAACGAAGGCAGATACGCAGCAATTTGGCGTGAGGACGTGGTCCGAGCATTCCTTGCGTTCAAACAAGAGGTTGCAAACGCGCAACTGCACTACCGGGAGACTCACGAGTCACGCCCACACCACGAGCGGTTCGGAAGGTTGTTATCGGGTTCAGGCTCCGACACCGCCGATGTCATCCGCGTCAGGCATTCGTTTTTGCTGGGCGACGTGTATGCGAAAATCAGACTCAACCCGCTCGATCCCCATCGCCTTTTCGATCCCCTCGAAAAGGAAGTGATTTGGAACCGTGATCGTGGAGCCTGCCAAAACCCCCGCTGTCAGCGTCCGGAACGGCGGGTGACGTTCCGAGAGGCGACAATTCACCACGTCATTGAGCACACGATTGGCGGCAACACGACGCTTCAAAACGGCGTGCTGATCTGTCCCGAGTGCCACGTGAACCGCGCTGAAATGCAGCGCCTGGCCTCTCACTTCCAAGAATACCTCCAGCGAATTTACGCGAATCCCGCCAACCCACCTGCTGGCGGTGTTGTTGACAGCCCTCGAAACCCCACCGGGGATGGACCCCCGGATGCCGAACGGGATGTCGATGAGAATGGGGCACGCGCAGCAGCGGGAAAACTGAAGATAGTGATCGATTGGGGGGCGCTAGATGTGGACCGTGAAACGCAGACGATTTCGGGCGGGAAGGCTTCCGACTTAATCGTCAAGCTTCTTGTCGAGCTCATCGGGGCCTTCGGCAAACCCATGGAGCGACAATTGACCGAATTGCCGGTGATACGCTTTCCGCTTTCGAGTAACCCGGCCACCGCGTTTATCAATTGGGCGACCGGAAAGCCATTCAGCTTCATGCCGGTGACTGGAACCGACCTCCACTTTTGTCCACAGTCAGGGACTGTTGAGAAGGTGGCGCGACTCACCACGTTGTTTTCCCGGTTGGTGCTGCCTGACGGCAGGAATTTCCCGGAAGGGAGCGTCGAGTTCTCGATTGAGGCAGACCCAAATTGACCATCATGCCCACCGTCAGCCAACCCGAACGCGCCCGGTTTCGCGATGAGCTCGGCGAAGGCACCGGCAAAGCCATCGAGCATTATAGGTCGCGGCCCGTTCGCGTTCGCGTTACCCTTGCCGCGCCATGATCAGTTACGAACGCTACACCGAACTTTTGAGCAAGCACATCAACCGAACCATCACGCCTTCTGAGGAAAAGGACCTCGCCAAATACGAGGCCGCCCAACCCAAGACTTGTCCGCGCTGCCGTGCCGCGGTGTGGAGTAGTTTTCAGCCGAGCCGCGTGATCCACGATGTGGAAAAATGTGCCGGTAAATTGCCCGAGGTTGCGTGACCCCGGACGACCTCGATCCGTTCCCGACGTCCGCCTTGTAGGGCATTCCGCTCCACCTGATACCTAACAGAAAGCCCGCTTTCGCACCGCGAATGGAGCGAGCCGAGAATTGGTCTTGCTTGACCGGGCGCGAATCTGGCCACCCTCAGGGGCCGGTGATCCGGGACTCTGCGGGTGCGGCAGAGATCTGGTTTCAGCGCCCCGCGTCGTCCCCGACCTTCAAATTCAATTGCACGGCGGGGCCCTGGCGACGATCGCGCAGCCGACCGTAACCCCCGCGCTGTTGCCGCCTTTGCCGCGCCCGCCGGGAGAAGAACGCGACCCAAAGCAAAGCGATAAGCGCCGTAGTCAGGACCACGGCAACCGCCAATTCCACTGGTGAAGACATTGCAATCATGCGTTGTTAAATGACAACCCCCGCCGTATTCGGTTGGGTTGCGGTGAATATGCGCCAGGTCCGGCAGAAATCAACCCGGAGCGACTGCGTAGATGCGAGCCGGGGGGGCGTGAGCAGTCAGGCACGGGCCGCGACAAAAAGATCACGGAGAATACCGCGTCACGTTGCTGGGCTGGACTTCGTTTCACTGTCCGCTTTCGTAGAACGCTTCAATCCGTTCCTTCGCCTCGCGCAACCCGACGCCGGGATTCTCCTCCCGGTAAAGTTTGATGGCGGCGATCTTCTGGCTCGGATCGCGGGCCATTTGCTCCAGTTCCGAGGACATGCCGGACTTCGGTGGCGGGGGAAGCTCAACGCCCTGGTGCTTGAGCAGCGCGTCCAGTTTCATCTGGAGATCGCGCACGCTCCGTTCCAATCGCTGCACGTTGACGTCCGGCCCCCGCATGAGGGCTGAACCTCCAGCAAAGACCGCCGCGATGACGGTGATAACGACGTAGTCCGTGATTTCCAGAACCGCAAGTAGTGGGGTCATAAAATCTGGTCTGGGTTGCAAGCCGGAGCAACTCAAGGCAGTTCGACCACCCGGTAGAAACGGCGTCCGAGATTCCCGGCATTGGTGAACGTGATGGGATCGCTCGTGGTCGTATTGGTGCTGCTGGGCAGCCAGGTTGTCAGGTTCGTCGAGGACAGCAACACGTTCGTTTTCCCGATCGTCAATCCGGTGGCATCAAACAGAAACTGGCCCCCCGCCAGGTGTGGGGAGACGAGGTTGATCACCGGGGCCGCAACTGCTGGGCTGACGGTGATGTTGCCGGTGCCGATGTCGACTTGGTCAATGTAATAGAAGGTGCCGGGGTTGTTGAACGTGTGGGAGAACGTGTCACCCAAGTTCACCAGATAGCTGTTCCAATAGTTCGGATCAAGAACTCCAAGCGTGCTGGTGGTCGTATGCGGAAAATCACTGCCATCCACATTCTCCCAAACCACCGTATCGCCGACATGAATGGGCTGGGATGAGGGCGAAAAACCAGCGCCACTGACACTGACGTAGAAATTGTCAGCGTGCGTTGAAAGTCCAACGGCGATGAGCAACCCAGCGAGCAGGGCAGAAATTCCGCGCCACGAGCTTGTTTTCATGGTGAGAGTTAACCGTGTTCCCGGGAGAGGTGTCAATGGCGATGATGCTGAACCTGGTCCCCATCTCGCCGGCCCATCTCCTACCGCCCTCGCTCCGATGCGACCGCTGCGGGGGCTTCTCTTCCTTCTATCCCTACGCCCCGGTCATTCCTGCGCCCGCTCCGCAGTCAGGCTTCGCTCGTCCCTCGCTCGCCTCACCTACTCCGCTCCAACCTTTCTGGCTCAAGGCTGACCTGGGGCAAGGACCGCCCGGAAACCTATGCCGCCGTTCCGGCACGTCGGGTTGCCGCCGTTGCGGATTGCCACCCGGCAATTCCTGCCGTCGAGGAACCAACTGCCCCCACGAACCACGCGGTACGAGCCCGTCGCAGGCCCAGTGGGGTCAACCCCCGCCCCAGCCGAATACGCGCCATACCAATCCCGACACCACTCCCACACGTTGCCGTGCATGTCGTATAACCCAAACGCGTTCGGCGCATAACTCCCCACCGTCGTCGTCCGCCCGAGATAACCCACCGGGCTCGCCACGTAAATATCCCCAATGGCGGCATCGTATTCGTAGTAGGAATAAAAGTTCGCCATGCCCCCGTGAATCGCGTTCCCAAAGTGAAATGCCGTCGTCGTACCCGCCCGACAGGCATACTCCCGTTCCGCTTCCGTCGGCAGCCGATAAGTCCAAGTAGCCGGAATCCGCCCCGCCGCCCGGTCGCTTTGCGTCAGCAGCGCGCAATAGTTCGTCGCTTCATCCCAACTCACCAGCTCCACCGGTCGGTTCAAGTCCGGGCTGATCGGATTGCCATTGCAGTCCGTGGTCTGGAAATAACTCAGGTTGCTCCCCACCACCGCCAGATATTGTCCCTGTGTCACCGCATACTTCCCCATGTAAAATCCCTTCGTGAGCGTCACGGTATGCTGCACCTCATCAGTGTCTCGCAGGGCCTCATTCGTCGGACTGCCCATCGTGAAGCTGCCGGCGGGAATCCACACCATGCCCGGCGAAGGCGGCGGAATCGGCGCCCCGCTGTCATCCGCCATCACCCGCACCTTCACATTGGGAAAATCCAACGCCGCCAGATCCGTTCGGGCATTCCACACCAGGTGTTTCCCCGGGCCCGGCGCAATGCCACTGCCCAGATCGCCGCTCAAACAGACCGCCGGCGCGTTATACGCCACCCGCCATTCGTGGAGATACTCACCGAAACCGCCAGCGCATTGCTGGCCGAAGTCAGGTCGTAATAAATGTCCACCACGCCCGTCCCCGCCCGTTGCGTGGCCCGCACATTGGCCACCGGCGCGGCGGCCCAGGCCGGGCCGGGAGCCGCCCCGCCCCCCAGCAAACCCGCGGTGAGAAGTATCGTCCGGCACCAAGGAAGCCATCCTGCTTTTTTCATTCTTCCGTGTGATAAGCCCGCGACCCGCAAGGGAGCAAGCGAAAAAGCCGGGTAATACTCGGCCGGCCTCCTTTCCAAGATAATAGACCCCGGCGCGGGAGCTTTCCACCGGATAGCTAAAAGAAAGCCCGTCCCAAAGGACGAGCTTTCCGTGATGATTACGCCGCTTGCCGCTCCCAGCGACACGCGATTCTTTCCCGGGTGGCTTCCAAGCCGTTGCGCCAACCAGGATGCTCTTGAACCTGCCGCAGGATGTCTTCTCCGAGATATTCCCGGATCTGGGCCGCCAGCTGGTTCTTTCTGGTTTGCAAGCTGGACCGGCTCAGCTTCAGCGATGAAACCAGACGCGTCAGCTCGGACCCGTCAACCAGCGCACGCAGGATCGCTTTGGCGACCTCGTCGAGCTTCTGCCACAGCGCCTGCCAGTCGAGCCGCCGACCTGCTTCCACCGCCGGATCGTCTGCCTGACTGGCCAGGGTTTCGCCGAACGAGATTTCCTCGCCGTCCTCCGTCGCGACGGATCCTTCCAGGGAATAGACCCGGCAGCCGTTCAACTGCGCCGCCGGGTGCAAGGCATCGTTCTTCCGATACCCGGTGCTGCGGCGACCGGCCCGCAGATGTTTGATCGAGTAGTAGGCGATATTACCCGGGGTGACCTTTTTGCCTCTTCTTTCGGTGCTCTGCAACAGACCGAGCGCGAGTACGAGACCGTCTTGCAGCAATTCGGCCTCATCTTCACAACCGACACGGGGGACGGACGACCCGATGCCTGCACGCAGCCGGGGGGCAACTTCTTGGAGCATGTATTCTTGATTCATAGGAAACGAAACAACCAAGGGGAAGTGCAAAGCCGCGGCCTTGGTTGGTGCCGCAGGATCTTTGAATGACCTGCGGCGACTGACCCAACGGGCAGTCGTTGGGTCAAATCGTGGAGCGCCGGAGGGGCGCAGAAAGC
>CAIKLQ010000310.1 GCA_903828255.1 uncultured Verrucomicrobiota bacterium | reverse complement strand
TTATCCGTCGCGCTCACCGTGAACGTCACGTTACTTCGGTCGCATCGGCCGGCGTCCGCCGCCAACACCAGATTGCTCGGACAGGTAATCACCGGGTTCTCGGTGTCCGTCACCGTCACCGTGAACGTGCAACTGCTCGTGTTACCACTGGCATCCGTCGCCGTGTTCGTCACCGTCGTCAGGCCCACGGGGAAAACGCTCCCACTCGCCACGTTGCTGGACAGACTTGGCACCCCGCAATTATCGGAGGCACTGACGAAAAACGTCACGTTGCTGCGGCTGCATTGCCCCGCGTCCGCCGCGAACAGCAGGTTGCTGAAGCAAGTGATCACCGGGTTTTGATGGTCGGCCACCGGACAGGTGAGGGTCACCGCGGTCGTGACGCTCGCGCCGCACACATCGAAGCCACTTGCCGTGAGCGTGGCGGTCAAACTGCACTCATTCGTCGGCACCAAGTAGCTCCCGCTGTAATTCACTCCCTCGCCCGGCTCCAACCGCGCCACCACCGTGACCGGCAGGTTGCTCGCTAGTTGACTGCTCACGATCACCAGGTTCGTCACCGCCACGTCACCCGTGTTGGTCAAGTTCCCGCTGAAGAGGAAAAGCTCCCCCGGCCCGGGCGACAGACCGGGACAGGTCGCCGTCAAGCGGAGTTGCGGCGTGTTCGTCACCGCCAGCGTCGTTGTGACGCTGCTCGTTACCCCCATCAGTCCGCAAAGGGTCGTCCCCTCAGCCGTCAGCGTCGCCGTCAGCAAGCACGCGTTGGTGGGAACGACGTAGCTGCCGGTAAAGGTTCCGAATTCGCCATTGGTGAGTGTGGCAAAGCTCGCGACCAAGTTGCTGCCATCCGCCAGCAACCGGTCCGCCACCAGCGTCACATTGGTCAGCGTGAGGTCGCCGGTGTTGGTGACCATGCCGCTGAAGGTGAGCACGGCCCCGGGGGCCACCGCGCCGGGCGGACAGGTCTTCGCCACGACGATGGCCGGATGGGCGCAAATCCCGCAGCCCTCCAAAAATGAATTCGTCACGACAGCGTTCGGACCGCCAATCGTAGTGGTGTCCCGGGCGGTCGCGGTGACTAAACACCTGGCCAGGCCCGCACAGGCTTCCTGAAGCGTCGGCAGGAAGTTGTTGGAGAACACCGCGTAGTCCCCGGGAGCGAGCTGGTTGGTCAAAGTCAGCGCCGCGCCGTTCGTGGGGTCAAACAACTGCAACTGACTCGCTCGATCATCCATTACCGTCACGTTCGTCAAAGCGATATCCCCGCAATTGGTCACGTAACCGCGAAATCGCACTGGCGTCCCGGCGGAGAAACAGCTTTGCCCCGCCGGCAGATCGCAGGTCGTGAACACTTGAAGGCACGGCGTGACGATGGTGATCGACGCAGAATGAAAATCGGATAATTGCTCTTTGTTGTCGCCGGTCAGGACCGTCCCAAAGCCGTTTTGCACCGCCCGCACTGTCTTAGCCACCCCTGGCACGCCCCCGCTCGGACTGCTGACGCCCGCGCCGACCAAAGCCGGTGTGATGAGAATGTTGTACGGTCCCGGACTGCAGTTCGTGTGCGCAGGGCAGGAGATGGGCTCGCCAGGATTCAACGTAACGTTCACCAGAAAATTGGTCAGCAGCCCCGTGGCAATGTAAACCGAGCCCGTGGCGTTGATCGCTTTGCAGGCATTCGATGCCATGCCCAAACTCGGAAACACCGGCACGGCGTCACCGACATGGGCCTGGGCCAGGGCAAAATTGAGGCCGCCTTGGCTGACATTGCCGAGTCCACCACTAGCGAGACTGCAACCCGCCGGATCCTCGATGGCGCTGACGCGCACCGGCATCCCCAGCAAACACCCAAACGCCAGGCACCCCAACGCAAACAGGTAGTTGGGGAACCGAAGCAGGCGGAGCGAGCCGCCCCAAGTCAAAGCGCGGACTTTCAAGTTTGCGCCCTCCTTCTCTGCGCGGGATTCAACGCGGGCGTTCTCCCATCGCACGCGCCAAGAGCCGGTTGGATAAGTTGCTCTGGACTCGGGGACCGTGGCGACGGGGCGCGTCCGTCCTCGGGTGCGGCAGCTCCGGAAAGGTTGCGGGCGGGGGCCTTTCGCGAGCGGCGGAAATACCCGTCCGGCGGTGCCCCAGGACGCCTGCGTTCCGGTGTCCGACTTTTCAAACCGGCGCTAACAGACATGGCGTAGTCTTGGGTTGAGCTGACTGGAAATTGTGAAGTTGAAAGGGATGAACCCGCGCGGTCGGAGCGGACCCAAGGGAACGGCCAGCGAAACGACGGCGAACGCTTCCCTGTTCGGTGCGGCACCAAGCAACCCTGCCCGCCGGAAGTCATGCGCCCCGCCAGTCCGGGCGGCAAAAAGCCGCCGGCCCATTGCCTGCGCAATGACGGCAAAGCGGTGATTCCAGTGTGTGTTTGAGTGTTCCAATCCATTCATCCTCTTGTGACAGTCAAAAGCTTGGCCGTATTACTACCACGCGGTTCAAAGAAACACAAGAAACACCTCGCAACAAAACTCGCCGGTCGCCACGCCGACTCCCAGTCAGGCCTGAGGCCCGGAGTGTGGCCGTCCTCGACCACTGCAATCTGGAGCGGAGGCAAGCAGCCCAAACTAACCAAACCGCCAAACTTAGCGATCCGGCTGCGCCCGAGGCCGGGCGCACCCCGCCAGCGCTGCCACGCCGACTGTGCCCTGATCCGTCGGATGCTGAATCAAACAATCTCGGACACGACCTCGAGGCCCTTCAACATCATGTGATGAAGGAAAATGGGGTGGAGAAACTCGCCGTCATGGGGAACAGCCCCAAACTGCTTGGCGACGGCGACGGGCAGATCGTAAGTATCCACGCAATTGGCCGGCACGATGACCCGCTCCTTTTGGTTGAGCCCGGTGGCGCGCACATGGAAGCGGGGGTAGCAATGGCAATGAGAGTTGGCAAGCGGGATGAAAATCCCGGGGCTTGCTTCGGCTGAACATTCCAAGCTTGCCTCTACGCGCAGCTTCCGCGCAAGCTGCGCCATGCTTCTAGGTCATGGGTGTAAGGCTTTGTTTGTGCGGGTTGCCACCATTGTTTGCTTGCTTGCTACCGTCGTCGGCGGTTATGGCAAGGCCAACGATTTGCCGACCGCTGTGCGCTCCCAAGTGGATGCGGCCATCGTGAAAGTGCGGCCGGCGCTGGTGCGGATTCGGGTGGTTTCGACCGAGTTCAACGAGGGCCGCGAGATCAAGCAGCAATCCGTCGGCAGCGGCGCGATCATCTCCAAGGACGGGTTCATCGTCACGAATCACCACGTCGCCGGTCACGCGGCGCGGATGTTCTGCACGTTGTGGAATCGCGAGGAGGTCGAGGCCGAACTCATCGGCACGGACGCGATGACGGATATTTCGGTCATCAAGCTCAAGCCCGAATCGCCGCGGACTTTTCAATGCGTCAATTTCGGCGATTCCACGAAGATGCGCGTGGGCGATTATGTGCTGGCGATGGGCAGCCCGATGGCGCTCTCGCAATCCGTCACGCTTGGAATCATCAGCAATACGGAGATGATCATGCCGCGATTTTATGGCGCAGGCGCGCGTTTCCGACTGGATGGAGAGGATGTCGGCGGCTTGGTGAAGTGGCTCGGGCACGACGCGGCGATTTACGGCGGGAATTCCGGCGGGCCGCTGGTCAACTTGCGGGGCGACATCATTGGCATCAATGAAATCAGTTTCGGCTTGGGCGGCGCCATTCCGGGCGTGCTCGCCAAGGCTGTGGCGGAACAGCTCATGGCCCACGGGAAAATCCAACGCAGTTGGCTGGGCCTGGACACGCAAGCCACGTTCAAGCATGCCAAGAACCCCCGCGGCGTCATCATCAGCGGGGTGATGGAGAATTCTCCCGCAGAAGCTGCGGGGCTGAAGACTGGCGACTTGCTCCTGAGCATGAACGGCTTGGCCACGGATGTTCACTACGACGAACAGATGCCGGACTTCATGCGCATCGTCACGAGTTTGCCGATTGGGAAAAATGTCGAAGCCGTCGTCGAACGCGACGGGAAGCCGGTGAAGTTGCAGGTCGCCGCCCTGGAGCGCGGCGAACTTCATCCAAAGCAACGTGAGTTGAAATCATGGGGTCTGACGGCCCGAAACCTCTCGCCCTTGATGCAGCGCGAGATGAAGCGGACGAGTCTCGACGGCGCGCTGGTGGGCACCGTGCGGCCCGGCGGGCCGGCGGGCGAAGCCAAACCGGCGCTCGAATCTCGGGACGTAATTCTGGATGTCGGCGGCACGCCGGTTAAGGATCTGGCGGGCCTTGTGGCGGTCACGGAGAAGTTGACCGCCAGTCAGACCAAGCCGGTGCCGGTGATCGTTACATTTGAGCGCAAGGCGGAACGGTTTCTCACTGTGATCAAAGTAGGTATCAAGGATTTGAAAGACCCCGGCCTGGAAGTGGCGAAAGCCTGGCTGCCGGTCGAGACTCACGTCATCAGCCGCGACATCGCCAATCAACTCGGCCAGCCGACGCTCCGCGGGTTTTACCTCACGCGCATTTATGCCGACTCGACGGCGGACAAGGCCGGGCTGAAGGCGGGGGATTTCATCATCGCGCTGGACGGCGAAAAGCTCACGGCGTCGGCGCCCGAACACGAGGAGGAACTGGCCACGCTCATCCGGCAATATGACGTGGGCAAGACGGTCGAGCTGACCATCTTGCGCGACAAGGCGGAGAAAAAAGTGGCGGTCGAGCTGGCCCGTTCCCCACGCGTGCAGCGCGAAATGAAGAAGTATCGCAATGACGAATTTGAATTCACCGCCCGCGACGTCGGCTTTTTCGACGCGGCGGATGAGCAGTGGCGCAACGATCAACGGGGTGCGTTGGTCGAGGATGTGAAGCCCGGCAGTTGGGCGGAACTCGGCTCGCTGGGCGTGGGCGATTTGATTTTGGAAGTGGACCATCAGCCCATTGCCAACGTGGATGGGCTGCGCCAGCAGATGGAGAAGATTTCGGCGGGCAAGCAGCCGGTCGTCTTGATGAAGGTGTTGCGCGGCATTCACACCTCGTTCCTCGAAATTGAACCCGCTTGGAAGAGTTAACCTGCAAACTGAACGCTTTATGCAATTGAAACCAATACTCTGTATCCTCGGCTCGCTCGCATGTTTTTCCCTCACCGGTTGGGCCGATGAATTAGCCGAGAAAGGCCGCGACGTGTTCAAGAAACACCAACGCGCCGTTGTCACGGTGCAGTTGGTGCAGAAGGTGACGTACTCGGCGAGCGGCCGCGCGGGCGAATCACAGGAGGCCAAGCAGGACATCACCGGCACGGTGGTGGACCCGTCCGGCTTGACGGTGCTGGCGCTTTCGTCCACGGACCCGACGGAGATGATCCGCCGAACATACGGCGACCGGGTCAAGATTGAAGTCGAAGTCAGCGATTTGAAAATCCTGCTGGATGATGGCGCGGAAATTCCGGCGGAGATTGTGTTGCGCGACAAGGACCTCGATTTGGCGTTCATCCGGCCAAAGGTCAAGCCCGCCAGCCCGATGGAGTCGGCGGATCTGGCCCGGTCAGCTTCGGCACAGGTGCTGGATGCGATCATCAGCCTTAACCGTTTGGGTCGCGCTGCGGGCCGTGCGTATTCCGCGTCGGTCGAGCACATCAGCGCAGTCGTGCAAAAGCCCCGGACATTTTACATCCCGGACAGTTCCATGACGGCGACTTCCTCGGGTTCGCCGGCGTTCGCGTTGGACGGAAACATCGTCGGGGTTTTCGTCATGCGCGCCCTGAGTGCGGGCGGGAGCGGTGGGGGCATGAACAATTCCCGGCCCGACAACGTGACCGCCATCATCCTGCCCGCCGAGGATATCCTGAAGGCCGCGAAGCAGGCGCCCGAAGCTAAGGGTGAGGAACCGAAGAAAGAGGCGGCAAAGGAAACCAAAGCCGAGCCGGAGAAGAAGTAGTGGGGCAGCCGTCTCGGCGGCCATCGTCTCACCGACCGTCCCGGTCGGGGGCCACCGCTGGCAGGCGAGGTGACTGCGCCACGTTCGCCTGCGAATCGAGACTCGCAAACTCGCATTGAACTCCGCAAAGTGAACCCGATGTCAGTTATCGAACGCTCCATTCAGGTTGGCTACCGCCTGCGCGTCGGCTTCACGCAGGATAGTTTTGCGTCGGCGAACCCCGCGCTGTTGACGGTGTTGTTGGAGGACGTCCGCGGCCCGAAACCCAAGGTGCTCGTCGTGCTCGACGAATCCTTGGCGCAAGCGCAACCTACGCTCGTCCGGCGCATTGAGGATTATTTTGCGGTGCATCGCGAGGCGCTCCAACTCGTCTGCGCGCCACTCATCATCGAAGGCGGCGAACGCACGAAGAATTCGTATTTCCACGTCTCCGAAATCCAGTCGCACATTGACCGCTACCACATTGACCGCCACTCGTACGTGATCGCGGTGGGGGGCGGCGCGTTGCTGGACATGGCGGGCCTCGCGGCGGCCACGGCGCATCGCGGCGTGCGGTTGGTGCGGATGCCGAGCACCACGTTGAGCCAGTGCGATTCCGGCGTGGGCGTGAAGAACGGCATCAACGCCTTCGGGAAGAAGAATTTCATCGGCGCTTTCGCGCCGCCGTTCGCGGTGATCAACGACGCGCAATTGCTTGAATCCCTGACGCCCCGGGACCAACGCGCCGGTTATGCGGAAGCGGTGAAAGTTGCCCTGATTCGCGATGGGAAATTCTTTGAGGAAATCGAACGCGCTGCCGAGCGGCTGCGCGGGTTTGAGCCGGTGGCGCTGCAACGGGTGCTCTTCCGCTGCGCCGAACTGCACCTCGACCATATCTCGACCAGTGGGGATCCGTTCGAGTTCGGCTCCGCGCGCCCGCTGGATTTCGGGCACTGGTCGGCGCACAAGCTGGAGCAGTTGTCGGAGTTCAAAATCCGCCACGGCGAGGCGGTGGCCGTGGGTGTGGCGCTGGATTCGATTTACTCGCGGGCAATGGGCTTCCTGGACGCCGCCGCGACGGAGCGCGTGCTGCGGTTGCTGGAGGTGCTCGGTTTCGAGTTGTTCGTCAACGAACTGATGCACGTTGACTCGGAGAATTCCCTGATGGTGCTCGATGGCTTGGAAGAATTTCGCGAACACCTCGGCGGCGCGCTGGCGATCACGTTGCTGAAGGGCATCGGGCACGGCTTTGAGGTTCACGAAATGGACAGCGCCAAAGTGATTGAGGCGCTTTACGAATTGAAGGAACGCCATGCGCGACGGGCGCAAACCATCACGCGCGCCTCGGCATGACAGGTTGGAGTTCACGCTCTAGCGTGTCGGCCAGCAAGCTGAAACCTGAACCTCAACGAATGAAACGCACCGCGGTCCTCAATGTCGTCGGTCTCACGGAGGCGCTCATAGGCGAGCATACGCCGCGCATCCGTGACTTCGCGGCGCGCGGGGCGAAAGCGGTGGTTGCACCCGCGTTCCCTGCGGTCACTTGCACGGCGCAATCCACGTACCTTACCGGCTTGCCGCCGGCGGGTCACGGCATTGTCGGCAATGGCTGGTATCATCGCGAACTGGCGGAAGTTCAGTTTTGGAAGCAGTCGAACCACCTCGTGCAGGGCCGGAAGCTTTGGGAGGAGTTGCGAGCGAAGCCAGCGACCGCTAGTCACCAATTGCCAACAGTCAAGCCCTTCACCTGTGCGAAGCTTTTCTGGTGGTTTAACATGTATTCGAGTGCGGATTATTCGCTCACGCCGCGCCCGATGTATCCCGCCGATGGCCGGAAATTCTTCGACATCTACTCCTGGCCTTATTCGATTCGTCCGGAAATCAAACGCAAGCTGGGCGAGTTTCCGTTCGCCACGTTTTGGGGGCCGGCGGCTGGCGTGAAAAGCCCAGTCGGCGCAGCGGATGGCGCGTCGCGTTGGATTGCGGAGTCGGCGAAGTGGATTGAAAACAAGCTCAGCCCGACGCTGAATCTGATTTACCTGCCGCACCTGGATTACAACCTGCAACGGTATGGGCCGTTTGCGAATGCCCCCCTCACCCGGCCTTCGGCCACCCGCTCCGCATCGGATGGGGAGAGGGACGGAGTGAGGGGCGTCCGCAAAATCAATCCCGCCATCATCCCCGACCTGCGCGCGATTGATTCCATCGTGGGCGACCTCTTGGATTTTTTCCGGGCGCGCGAGGTGCAGGTGGTTTTGCTTTCCGAATACGGCATCACCAACGTGGACACGCCGGTGCATCTGAACCGGCTTTTCCGCCAGCAAGGCTGGCTCACGATCAAGGAGGAACTCGGCCTGGAACTGCTCGATTGCGGTGCGAGCAAGGTGTTCGCCGTGGCGGATCATCAAGTGGCGCAAGTTTATCTCAACGATTCCTCGCTCGAAAATCGCGTGCGCGACTTGCTGGAGAAGTGTCCGGGCGTTGAGGGGGTGCTCGGCAAAACCGAAAAAGCGGTGGCGGGGATTGACCATCCGCGCGCCGGTGATTTGATCGCGGTGGCGAAGGAGCATGCGTGGTTCACCTACTACTACTGGCTCGATGATGCGCGGGCGCCAGACTTCGCTCGCACCGTGGACATCCATCGCAAGCCTGGTTACGACCCGGTGGAACTGTTCAGCGATCCCGCGCTGTCACCGCTCGCGCTCAAGGTGAAGATCGCGTGGAAACTGGCGCAGAAGAAACTCGGCTTCCGGATGTTGATGGATTTGATTCCCCTCGACGCATCGCTGGTGAAAGGTTCGCATGGCCGGCGACCGACGAATCCCAGCGACTGGCCGCTGTTCATCTCGGAGCGCCAGGAATTGCTCCAGTCACCGCAGCTCGAAGCGACGGACGTTTATCACGCGCTCGTGCGGCATGTGCTGCATTGATGGAGCGCCGGTCTCCGACCCGGCGCGTTGGTGTCTGGCGCTCGAAACGCGCCGGGTCGGAGACCGGCGCTCCGATCAAACCACCGCCGTTACGGCGGCAAGGCATGCCCCTTGATCGAGCATGTGGGCACATTTGAAACGACAGGCCCGATTTTGTATGCCCCCTTTTGCGGACAGACCAACGGATTCCTCAGGTAAGGCGTGATGTCCGTCATCGTGATTCTGTCTCCAGGTTTCTTTTGGTTCTCCAAGGCCCATTGCTGAGCTGCGCCATCCAACTGACGGAGATTGTTGACGCAAGCGTTCATGCAGCAGTAGGCCCGATGCGGCAGGACCGTAGGAATCGCCAAGGCCGCGACGGCACAGAAGGCCAGGAAATTTACGGCCAACCAAAACCCGCTCGATGACTGTCTGCCAGACTCGTCCACGCAAATAACCAACACCGCGCTAGGCGAGTGGTTGCGAGGAAGCGAGGTTCGATGAAGTTACGGCGGCAGCACGTGGCCCTTGATCGAGCACGTCGTCACATTCGTGACAGTCGGACCGATCTTGTAGAAGCCGCGTTGCGGGCAAGTCATCTGACCCTTCAGGTAAGGGGTGATGTCGCTCAGTGTGACCTTGTCCTCAGGTTTCTTCCGGTTGTCCAGGGCCCACTGCTGAATCGCACAATCCATCTGGCGAAGGTTGTTGATGCAGGAGGGACGCTGGACTGGAATGTGGACTTTCAAAAGCGAGTGAATAGCAATCGAGACCGTGCAAACCAAAACGGAAACCAAGATTAACCAAGGGACATTCCTGAAATTTCTTTTTGCCTTGTTCATACGCGAGATTCAACTCCGCAAGAACAGATTGGTTGTGAAAAACCTACCGTCTTCGCTTGCCCGGTGCGAAGTGATATCCGCCGCGCACGCGCACGGCGCGGACTTTGCCGGGGAAACCCTGGGGCTGGCCAGCTTTGGCTTCCTCGAACAGCGCCGTGTAGGTGTAATCGAAATTCTCCAGCTTCACGCGGGGGATCTTCTGGCTGATGAAGCGCTCGATGGAGTAAACGTGCGGCGCGTCCTCGGCGATCATGATGGTGAAGGCGTCGCCACTGTGTTCCGCGCGGCCGGTGCGGCCGATACGGTGGATGTAATCCTCGGGATGCTGCGGCACGTCGTAGTTGATGACGTGGCTGACGTCCGCGATGTCCAACCCGCGTGCGGCGATGTCCGTGGCAACGAGCACTTCAAAGCGCCCGTCGCGAAAGCCGCGCAAGGCTTGCTCCCGTTCGCCCTGAGTGCGGTTCGAGTGGAGCACGGCGACGGCGTGATTGTGCTTCTTGAGCAGACCGGCGATGCGGTCAGCGCCGTGTTTCGTGCGGCAGAAGATCAGCACGGAGTTGTAATTCACGCGCTTGAGCAATTCGAGCAGCAGGTCGGATTTCTGCGAATCGGACACCGGATAGATGACGTGCTTGACGGTTTCCGCCGGGGTGCGGCGCGCCCCGATTTCGATGGTCTCCGGATTGTGCATCGCCCATTGAATGAGCGTTTCGATCTGCGGCGGAATGGTGGCGGAGAAAAGGGAGGAATGCCGTTGACGGGGACATTTCTCAACGATGCGCCGCACGTCTGGCAGGAAGCCCATGTCGAGCATCCGGTCGGCTTCATCGAGCACGAGGAACTGCACTTTGTCGAGCCGCAGCGTGCCCTGTTCGAGATGATCGAGCAACCGACCAGGCGTCGCCACGACGATGTCCGTGCCGGCGCGCAACTGTTCGTTCTGCCGTCCATAACCCACGCCACCGTACACAACGGTGACCTGCAAATCCGTGAACCGTGCGTAGTCCCGGATGGCGGTTTCGACCTGCGCAGCCAGTTCGCGGGTGGGTTCGAGGATCAACGTGCGTGGGCCGGGCGCATGGGTGGCCAGTTTGGAGAGCATCGGCAAGCCAAAGGCGGCAGTTTTGCCGGTGCCGGTTTGCGCGCTGCCGATCACGTCGTGCCCGGCGAGCACGAGCGGAATGGCGCGCAGTTGAATCGGCGTGGGCTGGACGTAACCCATCGCGCGAACACCTTCGAGAACCTTGTCGGAAAGACCGAGTGCTGTAAAACCCATGCCGGCACCCTAGCAGGCCGGCGGCGGAAAGCGAAGCAAAACAAATTGGCCGGGCGGGTGGCGGGTGTGATCCAGAGCGGGTGCGGGTAACGCCGCCTTCCCTTACCCACTTTTTATCAACCCGCGCCAACTCTGAGTCGAACTTTGCGTCTTGCTTTTGAAATTCGCCGGCGTCTAATCCTCGGCGCAACAAACATTTTGATACCATGAACTCCAAACTGCTCGGCTTGCTGATCTGCCTGTTGGTCTCCGGCTTCGATGCGACCGCCGCTTTCCGCGCCGGCATCGCCGTCCGTAACGTCACGCCCGCCCCGCTCTTGCCGGTGAGCGGTGGGGTCGGCCCGGGTCAACCCGCCACGCGAAAACAGGGCGAACTGACAGTGCGGGCGCTGGTGTTCGAGCAGGAAGGCACGCGGGTGGCGATTGTGAGTGCCGATTTTTTGGGATTCCCCGGCCTGCTCGGCAACCGGGTGCGCGCCGCCGTCAAAGGGATCGCGCCCGAGAATATTTTGATCGGCGCCACGCATACCCACAGCGCGCCAGATTGCTACGGATTCCCGGACGGCAAGGGCGGAAGCTCCGCCGATCCGAAGTATTTGGAGTTGGTTTGCACTCGCATGGCGGAAGCGATCACCGAGGCAATTGAGAAACTCCAACCGGCGCGGCTCAAGGTGGCGACCGGCGAAGCCAAGGGGCGAATCGCCTATAACTACTATGCGCCGCAGTTGTATGATCCACGTTGCCACGTCATCCAGGCGCTGGACGACTCCGGCAAGCCGATCGCCACGCTGGTCAATTACGCCATCCATCCGGAAGTTCTAGGCAATGAGCTTGGCATTTGCAGCCCGGACCTCGTTGGCCCGCTCTATGACAAAATTTCCGCGAGCGGTGGCGGCACGGGGATTTTCATGAACAGCGCCCAAGGTGGCATGGTGACGGCGGATAACCGGCACGAAGATGGCGGCGAGGGCCGGAACTGGGAGGAATGTCAGCGCATTGGCGGGTTGCTGGCCGACGAAGCTCTGCGCATCATTCAAGGAGCGCCGGAGCAGGCTTCCCCCAAACTCTCATGCTCTGCGCGGTCCCTGTCGTTCCCAGTGGATTCCTCCCTAATGCGTGCTTTGCTGAAAGAATTGCCGAAGTCCGCCGGGGCTGCGGACGGCACCTTGACCACGCAAATGAACGTGGTGAATATCGGCAACGCTCAAATCCTGACCGTCCCGGGCGAGGCTTTGCCGAACATCGGCTACTACCTCAAACGCAAGATGCGCGGCGAGCACAACTTGGTCTTTGGCCTCACGAACGACGCGTTTGGGTACATGCTCACGAAAGAAGACTACAACAGCTACAAGCGCTACGAGTATATCTCGCGCACCAGCCTCGGCGAGCGCACGGGTGAGATTTTGGTCACCGAGGGGTTGAAGTTCGTCAACGAATGTCCCCCGCCGGAAGCGCTGCTCAAGAAGTGAAATTCTGCCGCGAACCAGCTTGGTGAATGGGGATGCCATTGAGTCTGGCTAAGCAACTCTTGGCCCCGGAAACTGAAATCCTTGTCCAGCTTTCGGACGCACGGAGAACATCAAGGGGCGGAGACGCCAGCTTCAAACCCCGTTGGCGCCAGCGCGCCAACCCACCGCGAACCGGCTGCCAATTTTCATCATGCCAGGAACTAAATTCGAAACCGAGCTTCAGGTGCGGCCTGACGACATTGACATGAACCGGCACGTTCATGGCAGCCGTTACATGGATTACGTGCTGGCGGCGCGCTACGATCAAATGGCCCGCTGTTACCAGATGCCGATGGAGGAATTCCTCCGGCTCGGGTTCGGCTGGTTCATGCAGACCGGGCACATTGAATACAAACGCCCGCTCGGGTTGGGGGACTACTTTATCGTGAGGACTTGGGTGGGCGGGATGCTCAAGAAAGGGGTCAAAGTGCAGTTCGAGATCGTCAAGAAACGGACGGGCAAGCTGGTCTGCGATGGCTATTTCAATTACGCGATGGTCAAGCTCGACACCGGGCGCGCAGAAGCCATTCCCGAGTGGATCGTGGCCAAATACTCAGTTTGACGACCGGTTCAGCCACTCCGCTCTCGCGGTGGTCTGGCCTTGCCCTCGTCCAGGACAAGGGTGGTCAACGGAGGCTGCATCAGGCATCCTTGCCTCACACGGCAGCGAGCTTCCAACCGCCCGGAACCAAGTGCATGCAACTGGCGATTTGAGAAAACTCCAGACCGCAAGGGCACAGTGAGCTTTTCCGCCGGGCTGGGAATCCCGGCTCCACGGCAGGCAAGCTGCCCGCCGCCACGCTGGCTGCCAACTCCAACCGCCCCCCTCCTCCAACCGTCGGGCGCTGCGGAGGGGCAAGTTTTGCATTGATTAAGGTTTTTGTATTTATTGATTGAATTTCTTCGCCAGGCGGTTATGATGACCTCGCATCGGTCTTCTGGTGTTCGCTGTCTCCTGAAGTTGCCCCGGCCATCGAGCCTAACAAAGCTTGCGGGTCAGCAGGTAGGGCAAAATTGCGAGGGCGATAAAAATGAAATTAATTCTGAATTGAGAAACACCACGAAGGGTCTGAATAACTATGTTGAATCGTAAAGACACCAAGTCGGCCAAGGCGGCAGCCGAGCCACTGCGGGAAAATAATCCGCCGAAGGCTCCCGCCATGCGGCGACGGTTTGTTCTTACCAGCCGCAAAACCAAAACCCCTCCGACTCCGCCCCCGCCAACCGGCAAAGCAAACGACCATGCCGAGGCGCATCCCAAGGCTGCCGACCCAAAAGTAGTGGATCCCAAATCGGTCGCCTCCAACATCCCCGCCGGAGTGACGATCAATCCGAATGCCAGCGACATTGATCTCACGGAAACGGTGAAAACCCTCCTGCACTTGGCGCAGGAGAACGGGTACGTTACCTACGATGACATCAATGACATTTTGCCCGACGGACTGAACCCGGATGATTTGGATCAGTTGTTCACGAAGCTCCGCAACTTGGACGTCGAGATCGTGGATCAAGCCGAGGCGGAGCGCGCCAAACCCGCCGAACCCGAGGAGGACGAAGATGCCCGGTTGGAAATTCTCGATGACCCGGTGCGGATGTACATGAATCAGATGGGCAAAGTCCCGCTGCTCACTCGCGAACAGGAAGTAGAGATTTGCAAAAAGATCGAGGACGCCGAGATAGATATGAAGCGGATCGTGTACAACCTCGGCTTCACCGCCAAGGAGCACATTGCCATCGCGGAAAAACTACTCTCGGACCCGCCAAAGGAACGCTTCGACCGCGTGGTCGTTGACAAGAAAATCGCTAATCGCGAGGGTCATTTGCGCGACCTGCGCCGCCTGATCAAGATGATTCACGCCCGCGATCAAAAAGTGGACCAGAAGTACATCGCCTGGCAGAAAGCGCAGCAGAAGGGGCGCAAACTTTCCCTGGAGCGCGAATTGACCAAGCTGAGCGCTGGTTTGCAGGAGTTGTTCCAGCGCTTCGCTTTCAAACAGAAAGTGGCCGAGGAGATGATCATCGTGGCTGGCAACGTTCACGAAAAGCTCAAGGCCAGCTCCCGGGTCATCGAGGAGATGGAACAGTTGCGCACCTCGGCTGACCGGCGGGCCTCGGTGGACGCCGAGCGGGCCAAGATTCGCACCCTGGAACAATTCGTTCGCATGGAGCGGGATCAGTTTTACAAGGCGTTTGCCGATCTGAAACTGGCCGCTGACCGCGCGCACAATGCCAAAACCCACATGGCCGAAGCCAACCTGCGGCTCGTGGTTTCCGTGGCCAAAAAATACACCAACCGCGGTCAGTCCTTCCTCGATTTGATTCAGGAAGGCAACATCGGCCTCATGAAGGGCGTCGAGAAATTCGAGTATCGGCGCGGCTACAAGTTTTCGACCTACGCCATTTGGTGGATCCGCCAGGCCATCACCCGTTCCATTGCCGATCAAGCCCGGACCATTCGCATCCCGGTCCACATGATCGAGATCATGAACAAGCTCTGGCGGGCGCAGAAGCAACTCACCCAGGAACTCGGACGCGAGCCCGCGCCCGAGGAAATCGCCGATGAGATGCACATGCCCGTCTCGCGCATCAATGCCCTGCTGAAGATGGCGCAACAGCCCGTGTCATTGCACGCGCCCGTCGGCGATGATGGCGACGTGAGCGTCGGTGATTTCATCGAAGACAAGTCCGCGGAAAACCCGTCCGACGTGACCAGCTACAGTCTGCTCAAGGAAAAACTGAGCGACGTGTTGACCACGTTGACCGAGCGCGAGCGCAAAATTCTCGAAATGCGCTTCGGGCTGGCCGACGGCTACGAACGCACGCTGGAGGAAATCGGCAAGATGTACAACGTCACGCGCGAACGCATCCGCCAAATCGAGGCCAAAGCGTTGCGCAAGTTGCGGCATCCGACGCGCGTCCGCCATCTCCAAGGCTTCTTGGACACCGAAGAAAACGCGTAAGTTTCGCCGCGCCCATTTTGCCCCGGCCCAGACATACGCTGGTCCGGGGTGTTTTGTTGGGTATGGTCAACAACGGATGAGGCCCGGAGTGCCAGGAATTCTCATTTTGGTCCGGGGCGCGGCAGTGTCGTCTAGACCGACCGCAGCCCGCTCGCACAAAACCTAGCTGTTTCTTGTCTCCACGCGCTGCGGCTGGTCTTCGACACAGCCGCACTCCGCCGAAATAGGAATTGGTTGCCGGAGTGCGGACGGCCTCGGCGACACACCGGGCTTCCCTCGCTTTTAATGACACCCCCGGCGACTCCAACACATGTGGCCCCTGCCGTCGGAGCGCGAGCCGTCCTCGGCTCGCAGTGGTGTGGCCTGCGGGCGGAGGCCCAATTCATTTCCCCACAGCCCGTGCGTTCGGACGCGCTGCGAGCCAGGGACAGCTCGCGCTCCGTTCAAGGGAAGGACAAAGGGGTGGTTAAAAGTGGGTGAAGGCGCAGCAGTCTCCCTACGTTTGGCGGTTTGGTTAGCTCAAGCCGCTTGCCTCCGCTCCACCAGGCTGTGGTCGAGGACGGTCACACTCCGGGCTTCACCCGCTTTTGAGCAGACCGATTTCAGTTTCGACAAATTTCATCATTGCTTTTCCTGTTGAGTGCAGGCAAATTTTGTTCCCTCTGAGGTCGGGGCGTAGCGTAGCCTGGTAGCGCGCTTGTTTCGGGTACAAGAGGTCGTGAGTTCGAATCTCACCGCCCCGACCATTTTTTAGGAAAAACGATAGTATTTGCATCTTCTACACGGCTTGTTAGAAAGTGTTGCATGAAGATGCCTTCATTTCCGCACAAAGTCACGAAGCAGGGAGTTTCTGTCACCATCGGTCGTGTAGAAAAGGACGGACAGAATTTTTTCCGCGTTTTATACCGCGAACAGGGCAAGCGTAAGCAGGCTTGGCGACCCATAACCTGAGTGCGCAGCAAGTGCTCCAGCGGCTGCGCGCCCAAGGCGTGCCAGTGGGCTCCACGATCGTCTCGGAATAGGTGCGCCGGGTTCGGCCCCGACCACGCAAAGCCTTCCTTTCCCTCCAGTTCG
>CAIKLQ010000309.1 GCA_903828255.1 uncultured Verrucomicrobiota bacterium | reverse complement strand
GTCCAAGTTGGGCAAGTCATCCAACGCGCCGTGCTGGCGGAGTAGTTCGGCCATTTCTGCCGGCTTGGCGCGCGGTGGTTCGCCGGTTACGGGCGTCACCGGGCCGCCGGATTGCGGCTTCGTGAGGTCTAATGGCGTCCAACCCTCATTGTTGCGCACATTCGGATTGGCTCCTTTGGCCAGCAAGAACGTCGCGATTTCTTTTCGCCCGTAGGCGGCGGCGAAATGCAGCGGCGTCCAAGCCCAGTCGTTTGTGCCGTTCACATCCGCGCCGTGCGCAATCAGCGCCTCGGCCAATTCCTTCGATCCTCGGGTGATCGCCGTTTGCAACGGAAGGGGAAACCTGCCGCCCCCGACATTCGGATCGGCCTTGGCGTCCAGCAGGAGCTTGACCGCGGTTAGGTCCTCTCTCATGAAGGCAATCTGCAACGGAGACTCCCCGCCGGGGGCGCGGACATTGACGTTGCCGCCGTGGGAGATCAATTCCGGAAGCCGCGTGGGCCACGAGTCGGTGGCGGTGACCACGAGCGGCATTTGCCCGCCATCTGCGACGTTCGGGTCCGCGCCGCCGTCGAGAAACGCCTTCAGCATTTCCGCGGTGGCAAGGGCTTGGAAAATCAGGGGCCGCCGCGGCGAAGTCCAGGCGTCCCTCGCATTGGCATCCGCCTTGAACTGGAACAACAGCCGGGCCAAAGCAGCAGAGCCTTTGGCCACCGCCACTTGGAGCGGAGTGTACGGGCCGTACTCGCCTTGGGCCAACACGACGAATGACTGGCCGGGCAAAGCAAGCTGTTGGGAGGTTTTGCTCGCGAGGTCCGGTTTCGCCCCGGCGCGGAGCAGTAGTTCGGCGATTTCAAGCTGGCCCGCTTGCGCGGCGGCCACGAGCGGCAGGTCCTTCTGTCCCGCGTTCGGGTCGGCGTTGGCGGCCAGGAGCAAAGGCACGATGTCGCGGTGGCCCCGGGCGGCGGAACCCAGTGGGGTCACACCGGAGTCGCCTGGCAGTTTCGGATCGGCTTTGGCCGCGAGCAAAATTTTTACCGCAGCCGTTTGACCGGACGCCACGGCCTCGTGCAGCGGGGTGCGCCCGGAAGTGCCGGCGAGATTCACCTGCGCGCCGTTGCGGAGCAACAACTCGATAAGGCCGACGTGGCCGGCACCCGCCGCGAGTTGCAAAGGCGTCGCGCCGTCTTTGCCGGTGGCGTTGACGTTGGCCTTGTGGGCTACGAGCACTTCCGCCACGCCAGCGAAACCATTCTTGGCCGCGAAGTGGAGCGGCGGCGAGCCTTGCGGGCCATCCGTGGCCTGCACGTCCGCGCCGCGCTGAAGCAACAGTTCCGCCATGGCCTTGTGCCCCCCATTGGCCGCGGTGATCAGGGGCGTCCATTGCTCCTCGATCTTTCCACGGCTGCCGGACGGCCTATTGACCGTGGCGCCGTGATCCAGAAGAAACGTGGCCACCCGCAACTGTCCGTTGAAGACGGCTTGAAACAACGGCGTGCCGGCTCCACCTCCCGGCGCATTGATGAGATCGGGGCTGTTCTGGATCATCGCCTGGATGCGGCGGATTTCGGCGTCCTCGTCGTCGGTGGCGGAAGCAGGCATCTCGCCGGCTGCAGTCTCCCGAGTAGGAGTCCTGGAGGCAACAGACTGCAAAACCTGCAACCGGGCTTTTTGGCTTTTCAGAATGAGGTCCACGCGCTGGGTAATGAAGTCC
>CAIKLQ010000308.1 GCA_903828255.1 uncultured Verrucomicrobiota bacterium | reverse complement strand
TTTGCTTCCAGACCGTTCTTAGTTCCGCCGTGACTTTCAATTCCATCCCCCAGCTTAGCATTACTCCAGAACTTGGCGAGTTATTATTGGCCGAGTCCTTTATCCCCCTGACGGAGAAACTCCTCGCTGGTGAAGAAGGTCACGCCTCGCCGGATAAACTCGTATGTGTAGCCGTGATCGTGGACCACCTCCGCGTTTACACTCACATCCGCCGGCTTGCCCTCGAAAACCAGCGCCGCCTGCGCCAGCGCAGTGCCTCGCTTCCACTCCTTGACCAGGCGCGGGTAGCCCGAGTCCGTGAGCGAGCCCGGGCCGAAGTCCGTCCCCACGTACAGCACATCGCGGTTGCGCCAATCCACGTGGCTCTTGGCTTCGGGCAGGTAAAATCCGTTGGTGACAAACTCCCGGGTATTGAGATCAAACTCCCGCATGACGCACGCATCCGCTCCACCGCGCGACAGCGACACCAGGCACCGGTCATAGCTCGGATAAAGGATCTGGTAACCTTTCCACACCCAGTTCTCTTTCTCCGCGGCGGCCAGCTTGTCCACGTCCAGGACCGTTTCCCAGGCGGGCTGCGGCTTCCTGAATTCCGCCAGGCTGGTCCGGCGCCAGAGCCCGCGCACATTCTTTTCGTCGCGCCAGAAGTTGTAGCACCAGGCGCCATGCTTGCTGACGTAGGGGATGCGCTCCCGGGAGTCCAGAATGGCGAGCAGCCGCTTCCGGATCGGATCAAATTCCGGAGAGGCTTCGAGTTCCTGGGTGCTGATGGCATTCTGGGGGCGCACCCAGGTTAGCGCGCGCTCGCCGGTTACGTCCTCCAGCCACAGATAGGGATCATCGGTCGGTGACGAAACCTCCCGCGGCGAACCCGGAGCTCGAGGCTCCGCTTGTGCGGCGGTTCCGAGCGTGGCCCCCAGCAACGAGATTACCAACGCGGCAGCCAGCCAGGCGTAGTGGGGGCACATTACGGTCCATTTCTCAGCGATGGAAAGCAGCATGGGAAGCAAAGGATACCAGCACCAGGTCGCGGAGGAAGCTTAAACCGAGGCGGCGGTGGTCAGCGGTTCACGCTGAATGGGGCGCTTGCAGCATTCGCCAATCGAGGCCCTTCAGCGGCACGGTACGGCGGCCGTTGTAGTCGTTGACCTGCGGGGCGAAGGGGAGGTCGAGGCGGGGGATTGGCTTGGGGAATGTGGCGGCGCAAGGGCGGGAGATGGAACAGGGCAACGATTCGGCTTCTGTGTCTTCGCCAGAGTTCAATCTTGCTCCAAACGATGTCGGTCACGGCTGACCCGGGGCCAGCAGAACCCGGAAACCGAAGTTGTCGTTGTCGTTACCTGGGGGGGCGGAGTCGCGGTTCGCTGACCGGCAGTCCCTGGCGTTGTTGTCCCAGGTGCCGCCGCGGATCAGGTGGTCCGAACCCGTAGCGGGCCCCTGCGGGTCAACGGCAATCCCGCCGACATAAGTGTCGAACCAATCCTCGCACCATTCCCGCACATTCCCATGCATATCATACAATCCCCACGGGTTCGGTAACTTCTGCCCCACCGGATGCGTCGTGCCGCCGCTGTTGTCCCCATACCACGCGTAGTCAGTCAGACTCGTGTAGCCCGGGTCGTCGCCATAACTGAACCGCCGATCTGAGGTCCACCCAAGACTACGCAACCCTTTCGGGTACAGTAACCATACTGGCAGGCAGCACCACCGCAACCATAGATGTGAACGTTGTTGACAATCTTATTTTGGAAGAGAGCGAAACCGTTGTTGTAAC
>CAIKLQ010000307.1 GCA_903828255.1 uncultured Verrucomicrobiota bacterium | reverse complement strand
GGCGTGGAGAAAATCTTTCTGGACCCTGGGCTCGGCTTTTATTACAAGAACCTTCAGGACAGCGCGGTGCGGGTGCGGCATCAGATGAATGTTTTTCTGAACACGTTCCGCCTGCGTACGCTCGGGTTTCCCGTTTGCCACGCGCTGCCGCACGCCTTCGAGTATTTCGGCGAGGAGGTGCGTTGCGCCGAGCCGTTCTTCGCGGTGCTGGCGGCGCTCGGCAAAACGGATTTATTCCGCACGCACGAAGTCCCGCGCATCAAAGCCGTGCTGGATACGATGCAGGCGTTTTGAGGGGGAGCGCACGCGCCCTCGCGTGCCGCGGTTGATGCCCTCGGCAACCGCTTGGGCGCGCCTTCGCGCCAGGGAACGCGCGCGGTGGCGCGCTCACGTTCCGACCGCGAGGCGCGCTCCCCATGCCGCTCATGTATCCGCCTCGGACGATGGCGGGCGGCGCTCCGCCGGGCTCAGCGACGCCTGATCAGGAAAACGCCTTCTTCCTCGGAGTTCGTCACCCACGAATCCAGCACTTCAAGCCCGAGCCCAGCCAGCGCGCGGCAAACTCGCTCTGGCGTGTAGCGGTAAGAAAAGAACAGTTGGAAGGTGTCTCCGGGGCGGAAGTCAAATCCTTCGCCTTCAAGCTCAATCCGCCGCGCGCGGGTGAAGTGGAAGCGCGCCACGATCTTCTTCAATTCATTCCCCGCGTCGCCATCTTCAACCGCGAATCGCACTTCGCCATCGCCGCGCTCCACTCCGATGTCTAGGAGGAACGTGAGCAGCCAGTCGCGAGTGAGCGGGTTGTCGTATTGCGGCAGGACGCGTCGCACGCCGGCGGCGTAATCGGGGCCGGGAGCGAGGTTGGCGCTGAACAGCAGCCAGTCGCCGGGCCGCACCAATGCGGCCAGTTTCGGCAAAACATCTGCCGGCTCAAAATTGGGGATCATACCGAAGAAAGTGATGAGGCGCGTGATGCGGGATCCGTGATGCGCGACGAAAACCTCCGGCAGATCGTCCGCCGTGGCCAGATCGCATACGAGCGGAAGACAGTTTGCTTCCGCAACCACCGCCCTCGCCGCCTCCCATGCGATCAGCACCATCGCCGTGCTGACGTCCGAGGGCGTGTAGCTGATTTGCTTGCCGCGTTCGCGCAGCAGCTTGAGGAGTCGCGTGTCCTTCTGCCCCCCGCCACAGCCGAGGCCGAACACATGGACGGCCGGCGCGGCAATGTGTCCGACGGCGCCGGCAAACGCCCGGTCGTAAGTGGCCGCGCAGTCGGCGTCGTTGCGCGAGGGCGAATGCGCCTGGTGCAGCGCGAGCCATTTCTGGGTTTGCTTCGCGCTGTCGTAGTGGAATTTGTGATTCACCCGACGCGTGCGCAGCGATGCCAGCAAGTCCCGCCGGACGGCCTCCGGGAACTGGCTGCGGTGAATCGCGACGTTGACAACGGCTGACATGCGAAGGTTTTCGCTGATTCGGGAAGCAGAGACAAGCCCGACCTTGACCCACCCAACTCACTTCCGCTCCGCCGCCCACGCTTCGAGATAGCGCTCGCTGAACTTCGCGCCCGCCGCCGCGCTGGTGATGCAAAGCTCCCAATCGAGCGCGGGGCGCGGCCCCAGTTTCGGCGCGCTTAGCTTCCGGCCCCCGTAACGCTCGCTCAGTTGTTTGAACTCGCGGCCCCAGGCCTTCACCTTGCCCTCGGCGCTGAGTAGGCCAGTGAACTCCGTCACGTCGCCGGCTTGCGGATGATCGTGGAAACCCCAGTTGAGCCAGCCACACGCAAGACCCGCCGTGGATTCCACCAGCTTGCGACACCACTGCGCCTGTTGTTCCTCGGTCGCCGCCGCGTGTTTGCCGAACGTCGGCTGGCCGCCGCCGTACCAGCCACATTCCGCAATCACCAGCGGCTTCCCGGGCCGCGCCGCCTCGCGCACCACGCCCTCCAGATACGCCAGATTCCGCGCCTCATCCGCCGCGCTGTATTCGTAGAAGCCGTGCGCCAGCGGATAAAAATGAATCTCCATAAAATCCACCAACCGCGCCTGGCGCTCCGGTCGGAACGCCGAATACTGCCAACCCGCCGCGAGCAGCGACGGCACGGACCATTGAATCAAACCCACGGTGACCAGCGCCTGCGGATCGGCGGCCTTGATCGCGGCAACCTGGCGGCGCGTCCATTCGTCCGCGATGTCCTCGCGGAAATGTTGAAAGTCCAGCAACCGCGCGCAACCGGCGCAATCCTCCCGGGGCGGAATCGGGAGCGCGCCCCACGCCAGGTCTTGATTCGTGCCGCCCCACGCCGCCGCCAGCACCGTTGCGCTGGCGTATTTCGTTTCGAGCCAACGATTCCACTTCGCGCGCATCGGCGGCGTGTCCCAGCGTACCTCCGGTTCGTTGAGCAGATCGTAGGCGAAGATTTCCGGCCGCCCCCGGTAACGCGCCGCGAACTGCCGCCAGAATTCTTCCACGCTGCGCAGCACCACTTCGTCCGCGTAGCGATCCACCTTCGCCCAGTCCGGCAGGCCCTCCCAATGATCCGGCCCGGTCGGATGCACGTAAATGCCCGCCTGCCCGGCGATTTCTAGGAACTGATCGAACTTCGCCAACCCCTCCGGCGACACCCGATTCGTCTCCATGAGGAACGAGCCGTAGCTCAGGAACACGCGCACGCAATTCACGCCCAGCTCCTTCATGCGGGCAAAATCCTGGCGCGTGGCGGCGGCGTCGAACTGCTTCCACACCTGCGGCGCCCAGCCCGTGCCGGGGCGGAAATAGCTCAGCCCAAACGGCACGAACGGCCGGCCCGCCGGCGTTTCCAAACTGCGTCCGTCCGCCGCGAGACGGATGCGGGGCAGTGGCGCGGCAGCATTTTTGGATGAAGCCGCGCCCCCCGACAGGGCGAGCGTTGAAACCAAACCAGCGATGGCGAACATTCGTGAGCGCATAAATTGCGCGTTCATGACGCCGGAAAAGCCGACATTCTGCAATCCCAACCTTGACCCCGCGCCTGCCCGAGCCTAAGCAGTGGGCATGAAGATTTGTCTGTTTGGCATTTCCGGCATCGCGCCGGGCAAGCACAACCTCAAGGATCCGCGGCTGGACGAGGCCGACAAGCTAGTCGAGGCGCAGAAAAAAACCTGCGCCCAAGTGGACGTGGTCGAGGAAAAGGAGTTGCTCACCTGCGACGCCATTCTCACCAGCCACGCCGCATTGAGCGACCTGTTGATGAAGGACCTCGATTTCGTCGAGACGCGGATGAGCCGGGACGCGGGCGCTGCAGAGAAGGCAGTGTTGCAGAAGCTCGCCGACGTGTTGGTCAGCGAAAAGACCGTTGCCTCTGCGGGCCTTACGGCCGATGAGTTGGCGGTGATTTCGGCGCACAGTTTTTACTCGAACAAGCCGGTGGTCGTGGCCACGGAGGCGGAGTTGGCCGCGCCAGACGCGTTGCTTTTGCGGGCTTTTGCGGAGAGCGGTTTCATCAGTTTTCTGACGCTGGGCGGAAAGGAAAATCGCGCGTGGGCCATCCGCGCCGGTCAGACGGCGTGGGAAGCGGCGGGCTCGATCCACACGGACATCCAACATGGTTTCATCCGCGCGGAAATCATCAGCTTTGCGGATTTGGTGACGACGGGCGGCGAGACGCAGGCCAAACGCGCCGGCAAGCAGCGCCTGGAACTCAAAACTTACGTGATGCAGGATTACGACGTGACGAACTTCCGGTTCAACAAGTGAGGGTCTTTCTGAGCCGTAGCCGCGGAAGTGAGTCCGCGCGGACTTTTTTTGATTTGCGCCGACTCACGTTGGCAGTTACGGAGTTTTGAAAGAGCCTCAAGTCACTGCGCGAAGAACTTCTGGATTTCCTTAATCACTTCCACAAACCGGTCCACCTCGGCCTTCGTGTTGTAGAAATAAAAGCTCGCGCGGGCGGTGGATTCGACGCCGAGCTTGTGCATGAGCGGTTGGGTGCAGTGATGGCCGCCGCGCAACGCCACGCCCGCCTGGTCCGCCAGCGTCACCACGTCGTGCGCGTGGACGTCCTTGAGCAGGAAGCTGACGAGGCCGGCGCGGTTTTGTTTCGGGCCGAAGAGGCGGATGTTTTTCAGCCCGGCAAGCTGGTCGTAAGCGTAGTGGGCAAGTTCCTGGTCGTGCTGCCAGATGTTTTCGCGACCAATGGCGTCGAGGTAATCCATCGCGGCGTGCAGGCCGATTGGGCCGGAGATGTCCGGCGTGCCGGCTTCGAAGCGGTGCGGGGCTTTCTTGAACTCTGTCTTGTCGTAGCCCACAGTCAAAATCATTTCACCGCCGCCTTGATACGGCGGCATGGCGTCGAGAATTTCCGGCCGCCCCCACAGCACGCCGATGCCGGTCGGGCCGCAGATTTTGTGACCGGAGAACGCGAAGAAATCGCAGCCAATGGCCGACACGTCCACGGGACAATGCCCGGCGCTCTGGGCGCCGTCCACGAGCGTGGTGATACCGAGCTTGCGGGCGCGGGCGCAAAGGTCGGCGACGGGATTCACTGTGCCCATGGAGTTCGAGATGTGAACCATCGCAAAGAGCTTCACCGGTTTCGTGAGTAGCGAATCGAGCTGGCTGAGGTCGAGCAAGCCTTCATCGCCGGTGACGGGCACGTAGGCGAGCTTCGCCCCGGTGCGTTGGGCGAGCATCTGCCATGGGACGAGGTTGCTGTGGTGCTCCATCTCGGTGAGCAGGATCACGTCGCCGGGCTTGAGGTTTTTAGCGCCCCAAGAATTCGCGACGAGGTTGATGCCTTCGGTCGTGCCGCGGGTGAAAATGATTTCATCGGCGCTGCGAGCATTGATGAACTTGGCGGTGCGCGCGCGGGCGGCTTCAAACGCTGTTGTGGCGCGATTGCTCAATTCATGGATGCCGCGATGGACGTTGGCGTTGTCGCGCTCGTAGTAATGCACCAGCGCGTCAATCACCGCGCGCGGCTTTTGCGACGTGGCGGCGTTGTCGAAATAGATCAGCGGCTGGCCGTGGACTTTTTGATCGAGGATCGGGAAGTCGTGGCGGATGGTGGACCAGTTGGGGGCGGGTTGGGTCATGCGGGCGATGGAAAGTGGGAAAGTGAGCAGGTGGGAAAGTGGGACGAGTACGGGCGAATGGTTTCTCCCACTTTCTCACTTTCCCGCTTTCTCACCTGCTTCATAGAAGAGTTTGAGCCAACTGACGACGGCTGCTACGCGGCGTTACATGAGGCCGAGTTGGAGTTTGGCCGCCTCGGTCATCATGCTCTGATTCCACGGCGGGTCCCAGACCAACTCGACGTTCGCTTCGTCAATGGGTTCCAGCGAGAGCAGTTTGTTTTGCACGTCCTGCGCGAGCACCGGACCCATGCCACAGCCGGGCGCGGTCAGGGTCATCTTCACGTCGGCCTTGTAATTGTTCCCGCCGATCGGCGTGAGGTGGCAGTCGTAAATCAGCCCGAGGTCCACGACGTTGACGGGAATTTCCGGATCGTAACACATTTTAAGCGACTCCCAGACCTGCTGTTCCAATTGCTCCTGCGTGACCGGGCCGCTCGTGACAGTGGGCACGCGTTGGGTCGGCACTTCCAGTCCAAGCGCATCGGCGTCCTTGGACTCGATGCGGAACATGTTGCCGTTGACGATGACGGTGTAGGTGCCGCCGAGCGACTGCGTGATGGTGGCCAACTCACCTTTCATCAACGTGACTTTGGTGCCAACGGGGACGACCGCGGCTTCAACGTCACGGCTCAAAAAGACTGGTTCATGGTTGTGCATATCAAGGCGAACAGCATAGCCGGATTTCCTCGGGTTGTCTTGTCCCATTCCGAAAGACCCAGCAATTCTCATTTTGGCGCGGCGGGGTCTGCAAGACCAGCCGCAGCCGGCGGAAAGGCAACGGCAGCTTGCGATGAATCCAAAGTATCTTGTCGTGCTCACCACCTTCCGGATCTTATGGGCCGCGAGCTTATGGCTGTGCGCTTACCTCCCAATGGAGCCGGGGCAAGGGTTTGGTGGGCAAACGGACAAACCCCAAACCCGCGTGGCGAAACCCCAACCGGGTCGTTCGCCTAGTAATTTTCCACGCCCGCAGCCAGACCGGCGTTCTTTCGGGGAGGGTTTGCGCTCGTCGCCTGGGCCGCCACGGGTCGTGGTTTCTGTGCGCTCGCGGAAAAGTGATCTCCAAACCGCCCGCGCCGGCTCCGCCTGTTCGGAGTTGAAGTGACCCGTGCGCAACGGTAGCTTCGCCGCATGCCGCCCGGCGCGCATCACCAGTCGCTGCTTCACTGCTCAACCTGCGAGTCGTGGGGGGGTGGTTTCATTTCCTGCTCATGAATACCTCTCCTGCGGAAACAACCGCTGCCTCCCCTCCCGCACCGCGCCGCGCCGGCTTTGGGCGCGCGTTCTGGATTCTCAACAGCATCGAGATGTGGGAGCGGTTGGCATTTTACAACCTCCGCGTGATGGCGCCCATCTACATCATGCAGGCGGACAATCCGGGCGGGTTGCATCTCACGGCGGCGGACAAGGGAACGATTTACGCCTGGTGGGCGGCGTTTCAATCGCTCCTGCCGATCGTCACCGGCGGTTACGCGGATCGGTTCGGCTACAAGCGCACGCTGGGTTTCGCGCTCGCGCTGATGATGGCGGGCTACTTGATGATCGCGTTGCTGCGGGATGTTTCCTGGATCAACAACTACTGGGGCTTCTTCGCCGGCATCCTGATGCTGGCCACCGGCACGGCGTTTTTCAAACCCAGCATCCAAGGCTCGCTGGCGCACCAACTGACCAAGGAAAATTCGTCGGTGGGCTGGGGTTTGTTTTACTGGGTTGTGAATGTGGGCGCGTTCATCGGGCATTACCTGCCTACGATCCTCCTGAGCCTGAGCGTGCTGTTACCTGGGCCGTTTCATGCCGCGGTAAATTCTCCGGAGGCGTGGCGCAATCTGTTTCTCGCCTCGGCGGTGTTCACGGCGTTTAACGTGTTGATGCTCTTCGCGGTGAACGACGTGCCGAGCGGCGCATCGAAAACGGAGACCCTGCTGCAAGTGCTCTGGCGCACGTTGCGCGACGTGGTGGAGCCGCGGCTGCTTTCCTTTCTCGCCATCATGTCGTGCTTCTGGTTGATGATGTTTCAGCTCTGGGATTTGCAGCCGAACTTCATCGCCGACTGGGTGAACAGCGGCGGCATGGCCGACGGGTTGCGCTGGTTGCCCCAGGTGATTTATGGCGCAGTGGTGGAGCAGACGCCGCGCGGGCCGATGATTCCGCAACAGGTGCTGTTGAGTGCCAACTCCCTGTTTATCATCATTGGCGTCGTCGGGGTGGCGTGGCTCACGCGCCGGATGCGCACCCTCACGGCCATGCTGTTCGGGATGATGTTTGCGACCGTGGGCGTGCT
This sequence comes from uncultured Verrucomicrobiota bacterium, assembly GCA_903828255.1. Classification (GTDB taxonomy): domain Bacteria; phylum Verrucomicrobiota; class Verrucomicrobiia; order Limisphaerales; family JADLHS01; genus CAIKLQ01. The sequence continues at coordinate 16,923 of CAIKLQ010000307.1, read as the reverse complement.
GGTGGCCGGCTGGACCCCCAACGCCTGGATTCTGGTGCTGGGCATCCTGTTCTTTTCATTCGGTGAAATGGCCACCGGCCCGAAGAAAATTGAGTATCTCGCGCTCATTGCGCCGCCGGCCAAGAAGGGACTTTATCTGGGCTACGTGAACATCCCGGTCGGGGTCGGGGTGTATGCCGGCTCAAAAATCGCGGGCTACGTGTATGGTCACTACGGGGAGAAGGCGGTGCTGGCTTTGCGCTACTTGGCGGAGAAGACTCCCTTCGGCGCTGGCAAAGGCTGGAATGGCGACGTCGCCACGCTGGAAACGGTGCTCGACGTCAAACGCACCGGCGCGATGGTGAAGCTCCAGGAAGTCACGGGCCTGGACCCGATCGCGGCGACGCGCTTGTTGTGGGACACCTACCATCCGCAGGTGTGGGTCTGGGTGCCGTTTGCGGTCGTGGGCGTTAGCGCCACGGTCGCGCTCTGGATTTTCGGCCGCATGGCGAAGAAGTGGAGCGACATGAATGCGTGAACTGGCCCGGCGCTGCTGCACCTTTTCCTCAAGCTCCTCACTCCAGCGATTCAGATTAAGACCCCGGGACGTGACCGCTACTTCCAATTGTAACTCACGGAGCAGCTCCGGGTTGGCGCTGGCCTTCGCGCGTGCATTCAGCCGATGAAGCTGGCAGGATCGCAGTATGAAACCAATCCTCCTGATGCTTCTGTTAGCGGTCGCCGGCTCAACGCTCGCTGCGGAAGCGGACAATTTTGTTCCGCTCTTCAATGGCCGCGATTTGACCGGTTGGGTAAACGCCAACTGCGCGCCGGAAACCTGGAGCGTGCGCGCCGGCTTGATCCATTGCACCGGCCACCCCACCGGCGCGATGCGCACCGTGCGCCAATACGAGAACTTCATCCTCGAAGCCGAGTGGCGGCATCTGAGTGACGGCGGCAATTCCGGCATCTTCATCTGGGGCACGCCGATCGCGGCGCCGGGCGTGCCGTTCCTGCGCGGCATCGAAGTGCAGGTGCTCGATCACGGCTACGCCCGAGAATACGAGAAGCAAAACGGCAAGAAATCCGACTGGTTCACCACCCACGGCGACGTTTTCCCGATTCATGGCGCGAGCATGAAACCGTTCAGCCCGAACCACGGCGACCGCAGTTTTCCGTCGGAAGATCGCAGCAAGGGTTTCCCCGAGTGGAATCACTACCGCATCGTCGGCTCGAACGGCGTGATCCGGCTCAGTGTGAACGGCAAAGAAGTTTCCGGGGGCGAAAACTGTAACTACCGCAAAGGCTATCTCGCACTGGAATCCGAAGGTGGGCCGGTGGAATTCCGCAATCTGCGGATCAAGGAATTGCCGGCGAGTGGCGCGGCCCCTGAGTTGACCGCGCCGGTGGACGTGGGCTGGCGAACGCTGTTCACCGGACTCGATTTGCGCGGCTGGAAGACAAACGCGGCCACGGCCTCGCGCTGGCACGTCGGCGGCGAGCACCTCGCCCTCAAAGCCGGCGAAGCGAATCCCGCAGCGGGGCTATGGACGGATAAGGAATTTCGCGACGCGGAGTTCGTGCTGGACTGCCGTCCGGCAAAATCGGCGGAGGGAAAAGAGCCGCCGCCGCCGACGGTGCAAGTGCGCGGGGCCAAGGGCGGCGAAGTCAAATTGGCGGGCGCGACGCCGGGCAGCTATCAACGCTTCACCGTCACCGTGAAAGGTCGGGAGGTGACGGTGAAACGCAACGAGCAGGAAATCCAACGCCTGACGCTTCCGGCGGCGGCCGCGGCGCGCGGCACGTTTGGTTTGCGCGACAGCGGCGGTGCGGTGGAGTTCATGAATCTCTACGTTCGCGAATGGTGAGTCAGAGTGCGACGCCGGATTTCACATCTGGTTCGCGTAGCGCAGCCGAACCGCTCTGCCGATGTGGAAATCGGCCGCCCCAGCAGCATCGGCACGTCCTGCGGAGATTCGTCCGGAGCCCGGGCGATTCCCGCCGGCAGCGCTTTGCCAGCAGCGAGCCCGGATTTTCCGGGGCATTTTCTGCGGTCCCCCCGCTGCGACCGAGGCCCGGGCGCGCTCCTTTGCTGGTGGCTTCGTCGCGCGGCGCCGCCGTGATGCAAACTGGGATTTCGGATTTTCAGGTCAATTGGGCCGTTTCGCCGGCGGAACGTAATTCCGGTGCCAATAATAGTCCCACAGCTTTTCCAGCTTCGCGGTTTCGACATGGCCGTCCGTCAGGCCCAACGCCACCGCGCCCGGCAGAGGCTGGCCTGCGGGGACATTTTTCGGCGCGCTGCCAGCCGCCCGGCCCCCGTGGCGGGCGATGGTGGCGCGACTCATTCCGCCAATGCTCCCCGGGCCGCCGCCATTCATCGAACCTTCGTAAAGATTGCGCGCCGGCAAGTCAGTCGCCAGCGGCCACAAATCCACCCATACGGAATCCACGAAGGCGGGAGTCAGGGACGATTTTTGAATGCCCGACTCCTTCATAAACCGATTTGCGATCGGCAATCCATACTGATCGTCTGTGTATAACCAGCCATTCATCGCATAGCTGCCGCGCAGAATGGGCGTCGAACCCCACTGCCAGGCGATGTCCGCCCGGCCTTCGGAGCTGTTGATCGCGGGCTTGGTATCGAGCGCCAGGGGGCACATCCGCACGGCATTGACCTTGGCATGATGGTTAATCAGGGACCCCATCCAGAGCGTGCTGAAGTACGAAGGATCATTGGGATAATAGGGCAGCAGCTTCGAAGTGTCGTTGACGTAGAGCAGGTAGGAGAGGGTCATCTGCTTCAGGTTGCTGACGCATTTGAGTTGTTGCGCTTTCATCTTGGCTGCCGACAGCGCCGGGAGGAGCATCGCGGCGAGGATGGCGATGATGGCAATCACCACCAGCAGTTCGATGAGGGTGAAAGCGGGGGGTCGTTTCTGACGCGGGTTGGGCGGCGCATGGTTCATGATAGTGTGTCAGGAAAGCAAAGGTCCCAAAGCTGGCTTTGAGCCGTTGCCTCGTGAAATCACCCAAAGAAAAAGCCGTTGCGGGGGCAATTGTCAAGGCTTACCGCCCTGTCGGCGGCGATAGGAAGTGGCGAGCAACGGGTGGGGCTTCAGGCATCCTTGCCTGACAGAGACTCTTGGTTTTTGCGAACCCGAACGACCGGAATTATCAAAAGTTAGAGCCGCCTGACGTCGGCCGCTACTTTTCAAACAGGCTCTTAATCGCACCCCCACCACCGCCGCCCGCACCCTTTGACTTGTTTCAGCCCGCCGGGATGCTACGCTGCCCTCCGCTCAACAGCGGTCGCCGAATTGAAAGCGTTAATCGAAACCAGAAATACCCGGACGGAACGAGTTTTCCTCGTCGGCGTGGAATTGAAATCCGGCAGCACGGAAAACCTGCGCGATGCCCTCGACGAACTGGGCGAACTGGCCACCACCGCCGGCGGCGAAGTCATCGGCGAGGGCACGCAAAAACTCGAAGCGCCCCATCCCGCCACCTACGTCGGCAAGGGCAAGGCTGATGAGTTCGCGGATTATTGCCGCCAGCAGAACGTGGACACGATCATCTTCGACGATGAACTTTCCCCCGCGCAAAGCCGCAACCTGGAAAAAATCTTCAACGCCAAAGTCCTCGACCGCACTGCGCTGATTCTCGACATCTTCGCGCAACGCGCCCGCACGCGGGAAGGCAAGTTGCAGATCGAGTTGGCGCAGTTGCAGCACTTGCTGCCGCGACTCACGCGCTTCTGGGGTCACTTGTCGCGGCAGGCGGGCGGCATTGGCATGAGGGGCGGCGAAGGCGAATCACAGCTCGAAGCGGATCGCCGCAAAGTGCAGGAGCGCATCGAGAAACTCACCCGCGACTTGGACGACGTGCGGCGGCAGCGCTCGGTGCAGCGCAGCGGTCGCCAGCGCTACCAGTGGCCGCTGGCCTCGATTGTCGGCTACACCAACGCAGGCAAGTCCACCTTGCTGAACACCCTCACCGGCGCGGACGTGCTGGCGAAGGATATTCTGTTCGCCACGCTCGACCCGACCACCCGCCGGCTGCGGCTGCCGACGAATCAAAACATTCTGCTCACGGACACCGTGGGTTTCATCCGCAAACTACCGCACGGGTTGGTCGAGGCGTTCAAGGCCACGCTCGAAGAAGTGGTGCAGGCGGACTTGCTGCTGCACGTGGTGGACGTGAGCCATCCGCTGGTGGAGGAACAAATCACGGCGGTGAACGCGGTGCTCGCCGAAATCGGCGCGGGCGAAAAACCCGTGTTGATGGTGTTGAACAAAGTGGACCGACTCGAAACCGCCGTCGCGCTGGGGCGCTTGCAGGAGAGGTTTCCGCACGCCGTTGCGATCGCGGCCACGACCGGCCAGGGCCTGGAGGAATTGCTGGCTGAGATTAGTACTCAAATCCGCCCCGAACGTGAGCTTTTGGAACTGCGCATCCCGCACGAGGAAGCCGCGGTGATCGCGCGGTTGCACAAGGTCGGGCAGGTGTTGGAGCGGCGTTATCTGGCGAAGGTGGCCAAGTTCAAGGCGCGCATCCCCCCCCATCACCACGCGGAGTTTGCGGCGTTTATTGTGAAATGAGGCTTGCGGAGGTCGCGCGTGCAAGGCACGCGGGGCGGTTCCGTCGGTCTATTTCAGGCCCTTTCGCTCGAGTGCCGGTCTGTGACCAGCTTTTGGGGTTTGGGCTGCGAAAGCCGAGCCCTAACCCGTGCTCCGCTCGTTTGCCGATCACCCTCCAGCATCCACGCCGAGCAAGCGGCCATTAACAGAACGCGGGCATTGATCCGGCCCAGCCTAAAGCCATCGCCCCGGAGGAGCGTTGGCTCGACGCGGATGATCTGCCCACGCCTGCTACTGGTTGCCGGCCGCGTTTTCGGGCGCGATCTCGAAGTCCTCGCGCCTCTGCCAAAACCGCGCTTTCCAATTCGTCGCTGCGAGGTTAGTCTGGCCACCGTGAAGACTATCCCGTCAGGCTTATTGAACGAGGCCGTGGAGCGGTTGAAAGCCGAATTTCAGCCGGAGCAGATTTTTTTGTTCGGCTCGCACGCCTGGGCGGACGCCTCATGACGACAGCGACGTGGACTTTATTAACCATGCCGCTGAAGTTCTCACCCCCCTACGTTTCCGCGTTTCGGTATCCGGGGCTGACGGACGATCCGATGCCCGCGGGCGAGGAATTCGACGAAGCCCTGCAACACGCCCCAGCCATTTACGATTTCGTGCTGAAGCTACTGCCGGCGGAAGCGCGACCATGAACGCACGACTTTGAAAAATTCAACCCAAGTTCGATGGAGTCACCGCCTATGAACCGCCCCCGCCTGCTGTTGGTCGCCTGCCGGGTTTTCGAGCGCGAACTCGAAGTCCTCGCGCGCTCCGCCAAAACGGAGATGCAAATCCACTACGTCGAAATAGCGCTGCATCAGCAACCGGGCGCGCAACTTCGCGCTGCGTTGCAGGCGGAGATCAACACCGTGCCGGAGCAGGGTTACGACGCCGTCGGCCTCGGCTACGGCCTTTGCAACCGCGGACTCGTGGGCCTGAAGGCGCATGGCCTGCCGGTGGTAATTCCGCGCGCGCACGATTGCCTCGGGCTGTTGCTCGGCAGCAGCAAACGCTATCTCGCCGAACTCGAAAAGCAGCCCGGCACGTACTTCCAAAGTTGCGGCTGGATTGAACACCTGCCCGCCGACCGGACCTTGCGGCCCTTGGCGGCCGGCGAGGGCCTCGCGATGAACCGGGAGGAAATGATCGCGCGTTACGGCGAGGAAGCCGCGCAATTCCTGTCGGAGGAATACGCCAAGTTCACCCAGCACTACAAACGGCTGGCGTTCATCTCGACGCCGGTGGCTAAGTTGGAGGAGCGCGACCGCCGGGCCGAAGAAATCGCGAAGCAACAAGGCTGGACCTACGAACGGCTGCCGGGCGACCTCGGCTGGTTGCGCCGCCTCGTGGACGGGGAATGGGACGACAAGGAATTCTTGGTGTTGAAACCCGGCCAACAGGTGGCGCTCACTTACGGCGACGGGCTCATTGCTGCCGAACCGGCATGACGTCGCCCGCGCACAATCTCCGGCTTTCGCCCGCTGATTTGCGGCTGGACGTTCCTGTCGGCACGCGCCTGCAGGACGTGCTCTTTGCCCAAGGCGTGGAGTTCCCCTGCGGCGGACGCGGACGCTGCAAGGGTTGTCGCGTGAAAGTGCTGCGCGGCGATTTGAACGTCACCGCGGAAGAAAAGAACCTGCTCACCAGTGCCGAACTCGACGCGGGCTGGCGGCTGGCGTGCCGGCATTCTCTCACCGGCGACCTCGAGCTGGAATTGGCGCAATGGGAGATGTCGGTGTTAAGCGACGAGTCCAAGTTCGCCTTTCAGCCGCGCGCGGGCTTGGGCGTGGCCATTGACCTCGGCACCACCACCATCGCGGCCCAGCTTCTCGACCTGCGAACCGGAAACGTGCTCGGCGTGCGAACCGCGCTCAATGCCCAGGCCCGTCACGGTGGCGACATCATGAGCCGGGTGGAATTTGCGATGCACGGCGGGCAGGCAGAAATCCAGCGGCTGGTCCGCGAGCAACTGGGGCAAATGGTGATGGAACTTCTCGATGCTTCCGCTTCCAAGTCCTGTAGCAGCCGAGGTAACGAGGCTCACTCTGAGAAGAAGCTAGAGCTGACTCACGGCGGCTGCTACGAAGAATTGAAACGCGTCGTCATCGTCGGCAACACGGTGATGCATCACCTGTTTTGCGGCGTCAACATCGCGCCGTTGTCGGCATATCCGTTTGAGCCGACGCAGCCGGGCCGCGTCCGACTTTCGCCGCGCGAATTGGGTTGGGATTTGCCGGACGAAGCGGGGGTGGAATTTCTCCCGTGTCTCGGGGGCTTCGTTGGCTCGGACATTCTCGCCGGCATCGTGGCCACCGGCTTGCACGAAAGCCGCGGATTGATGGCCCTGATGGATCTCGGCACGAATGGTGAAGTGGTAGTTGGCAATCGCGACCGGATGCTTTGCACCTCGACGGCGGCCGGCCCGGCGTTTGAGGGCGCGCGGATTTGGATGGGCATGCGCGCGGCCACCGGCGCCATCAGTGCGGTGCAGGTGGAGGGCAATTCCCTCGCTTGCCGCGTCATCGGTGGGGGTGAACCGCGCGGCTTGTGCGGGAGCGGGCTCGTGGACGCCGTCGCAGCGGGCTTGCAACTGGAATGGATTCAGCCGAGCGGGCGCATGAAGAACCTGACGGAGATGGCACTGGCTGGGCCGGTAAAGCTTTCGGCGACGGATGTGCGCGAGTTGCAACTCGCGAAGGGCGCGATCGCGGCCGGTCTGCGAATGCTTACCGCGAGATTGGGCGCGGCGCTCGAAGATATTGAACAGCTTCATCTGGCCGGGGCGTTTGGTAATTACATCAGCCGCACCAGCGCGCAACGCATCGGCCTGCTGCGCGTGCCGTTGAACCGGGTGGTTCCCGCCGGCAACACGGCATTGCTCGGGGCGAAACGGGCGCTGTTCGAGGAAACGGCGCCCTGGGATGCCCTCGCGAAACGCGTCGCGCATGTGTCTCTGAACGAAGACCCGAACTTCCAGGATATTTACGCGGAGGAAATGGGGTTTCCGGGGTTGGGTGTGGCAAGCTGACATCCTCAAAAATCGAAAGTTCACCTTGCGGTTTTCAAGGCTGCCAACCGCAGCAGCCGGCAGGGCAACAAACTCTCGCCACAGTCGGCGGCTGTGTTAATTTACCGGCGTGAAAGCGAACGGAATCAAATGCCCGCACGGGGCGACCAATCCGCGAATTTTGAACGGGGTGCCGATCCTCAAGGGCTCGCGCATCGCGGGGCGCACGATTGCCGGGTATTCCCAACTCGACAGGGCGCTGGACGAGATTCTCCAAAGCCTGCCGCACCGCACGCCAGCGCAGCGTCACGCCGCCCTGACCTGTTACTTCGACCACCAAAAGGAAATTGATCGCGACCTCAAGCACAGCAGCGACGCAGATTACTGGCGCAAGCAAGTTCGCCAACGCGAGCCGGTGGCCGCTTGAGCGCAATGAAACTGCGGCGCTTCCTCGACGAAGAGGTTCACAGGGTTCTCGCGGAGGCTCTCCGTAAACGCGGGCACGAAAAACTGAACTGAAATGATTTCCCTCGTTGAACCTCAATCCGCCGGCGCCGATCTCGTGGCGCAGGTGGAGCAGATTTTTTCGCCCAGCGGAATTCTTTCCAAGGCGAGCAACTTCGAGTTCCGCCCGCAACAGCAGCAGATGGCCGTGGCGGTGGCGCGGGCGTTGCAGAGTGGCGAGCACCTCGCGGTCGAAGCGGGCACCGGCGTGGGCAAGTCGCTGGCGTATCTCGTCCCGGCGATTCTTTTCGCCGTCGCGAACAAGAAGAAGGCCGTCGTCTCCACGCACACGATCAACCTGCAGGAGCAGCTCAGCGAGAAAGACCTGCCGATGCTCGCCGGCGTGCTGGCGGCGCTGCCCGAGCCGGTGAAGTTCAACTACACGATGCTCAAGGGCCGCGCGAATTACCTCTGCACGCGCCGCTTGCAGCGCGCGATGCAGCAATCGGGGAACTTGTTCACTTCATCCGAAGCGCAGGAGTTGCAGCGCATCTACGAATGGTCGAAGGAAACCACGGACGGCAGCTTGTCCGACTTCGAGATTGAGCCGGACGGGAAAGTCTGGGCGCAGGTTTGCTCCGAGCGCGGATTGTGTTCGCCGAAGGTTTGCGGCTACCAGTCGGACTTCGCCAAGGACCACGGGATTTGTTTCTTTCAACGGGCGCGCAACCGGATTCTGTCGGCGGATGTGCTGGTGTTGAATCATACGTTGTTCTTCACGTTGCTCGGTGGCATCGAGGAGGAGATCGAAGGCGGCATCCTGTTCAAGAACGATTTCGTCATTTTCGACGAGGCGCACACGATGGAGAACGTGGCGTCGCGCCACATCGGCTTGAGCGTGTCGAGCGGGCAGCTTCGTTACAACCTGAACCGGCTCTGGAATCCGCGCACGGAAAAGGGGCTGCTCGCCACGTTGCGCAAGGGCGGCGCGGTGAAGCTCGTGGCGGACATTTTGAGCGAGGCGGACAAATTTTTCGAGAGCGTCGAGGCGGCGTGCGAGGAATTGAACCAACAGCAGAGTGAGCCGGGAGGTTCCAGCTCGCGGGGCCGCCCGCCGGCTCAGAAACGACGCGAGTGGAAGGAACTGCGCATCCGCCGCGCCGAGTTGGTGCAGGACAATGTCACGTTGCCGATCCAAAACCTGCGCGCGGCGGTGAGCGAGTTGATCAAGTTGAGCGAGGACAAGGACATCGGGCAGGAACTCGTGGAGTGCAATCGCCGCTTGGCCGAATTGCGCGACGAAGTGAAGGCGTTTCTGGAGCAAAGTCAGGCAGACCATGTTTACTGGGTGGAGCGCGGGGGCAAGACGCAGCGCAATCTTTCCCTCAATGCCGCGCCGGTGGACGTGGCGGAATTTCTGCGGCGGCGGCTGTTCGAGAGCGATACGAGCATCGTGATGACCAGCGCGACGCTGGCGACGACGGGTTCCGGGTTGCGGGTGGCGTCCGGCAGCCAGTCCCCGCAACCCGCAACTCGTAACCCGCCCCCAGCGAAAAAACCGGCGGGCTTGAATTACTTCGCCCGGCGCGTCGGGTGCGAGTCCGCCACCCAACTTCAAGTTGGCACGCCGTTCGACTACGAGCGGCAGATGAAGCTCTTTGCCGTCAAGAAAATGCCCGACCCGCGCGAAGCCGGTTACCGCGACGCGCTGATTCATTGGATCGAATATTTCGTGAGGCAGACGCACGGCAAGGCGTTCGTGCTGTTCACGAATTACAAGCTCATGCAGGAGGTCGCCGAGTTGATGCAACCGGTCTTTGACGAACTGGGCGTCGCGTGTTTCGTGCAGGGCACGGGCACGCCGCGCTCGACGATGCTGGAGAAGTTCAAGGACGACGTGGACTCGGTGCTCTTCGGCACGGACAGCTTCTGGCAGGGCGTGGATGTGCCGGGAGAGGCGCTCAGCAACGTCATTATCACGCGACTACCCTTCGCCGTGCCGGATCACCCGCTGATCGAGGCGCGGATCGAAGCTATCGAGGCGCGCGGGGGAAATTCCTTCGGCGAGTTTTCCCTGCCGGAAGCGATTCTGAAATTTCGCCAGGGCGTGGGCCGGCTGATTCGCACCAAGACTGACACCGGCATCATCGTGGTGCTGGACAACCGGATTCTCGTCAAGCAATACGGTCAGGCGTTTCTCGACGCGCTGCCGGCGTGTCCGGTGGAAATCGTCTAACGCCGGCAGAAACAACTTGCCGGAAGGGCGGGAACACATAAATTCGGGTGGACAATTTTGAAACGGGCGTTGGATGTTAAATCGTGTGTCGTTCGGCGCTCGTTTTCTTTTCTTCTGTTTTTTTTGAGGGGTGGCAAGCCGAAAGACCAGAGCCGGCCAGACAGGTCAGACGGGTCGGACCAGTCAGACGAACGTGCAATCCAACGACACCGCAGCCCGGAGGCGCTTCAGGTATTCGGCCCGGGGGATTTCCACTGGATGAAAGGGCTGCGTGGCGGGCGTGACCATTTGAATGTCGAACAACGCAAAGCCCCGGGCGCGCAGGTGCTCGACGAGCTGGCAGAGCGCCACTTTCGAGGCGTCGTCGGTTCGGTGGAACATGGATTCCCCGGCAAAAAATCCTCCCTGGCTGACGCCGTAAATTCCGCCCACCAATCCGCCATCCTGCCAGCACTCGACGCTGTGCGCGTGGCCAAGCTCGTGCAGGCGAGTGTAGGCCGCGATGAATTCGGGCGTGACCCAGGTTGCTTCCCCGCCTCGCGGCGACTGGGCGCAACCTTCCATGACCTCTGGAAAGGCGCGGTCGCGCGTGATTTCAAACGGCTGTCGGCGGATAATTTTTGCCAAGCTGCGCGGGACATGGAAGCGGGCCAACTCAAAAATCGCGCGCGGATCGGGCGACCACCAGGTGATGGGCCGGATCGTCCATGGAAAAATTCCACTCCGATACGCCAGCAACAATCGCGCAACGGAAAAATCCCCACCGATGGCGACCAATCCGTCACGCGCAGCCGCGGTCGGGTCGGGAAAGCTTTGCGGCTTGCCGGGCAGCAGGGTGCTGGGAAGCTTGGGCCTCATGCGACAAGGATTTCAACCATTCCTCTTCGTCCTCGGTCGTGATTTTTTTTGGGCTTCGAGGATGAGAACGAGGAGGAGCCAGCGAGTTTTGCGGCCACAAGTTACTGCCAGTCGGGCGATTGTTCCGCGCCCAGCGCCGACAGGAGCACGGATTGGTAAATGCCGCAAACTTCCATCGCCACCCAGTAAATACCCGCTCGTTCCTTGAACACCGGGGCCTCGCCTTCCTCCGGCTTTCCCAGCGTCAGCCAACTGCCGACGCGCACGTCATTGAGCACTTGGAGCAGCCACTCCATTTGCGTCGGAGCGAGAGTGAGTTCGAGGCCGCGGCTGGTTTCCTTGAGCTGCGCGGGGTCTTGGATCAGCGCGAGAATTTGTTTCTGGTTTTCGCGCCGCTGTTCGGCCAGGGCTTCATCCAGCAACTGCTGCGCCTCGCCGTCGTCCGCCATCTGACCGGGCCGCGCGATGCGATGGTGGGCGGGGGGAACAACCGGATAGAGTTGCAGCGTGTCGAAGAGCAAACCTTGCTCGCGTTTGCCGATGCGGAAGACGAACTGATCCGGGCTGGCGCGGAGGAGTTTCATGGGTCGCGCTGCATAGTAGCGTGGAGGGTGTATTTCTGAAGCTGGTGGACGAAGTGCTCCGCTTTTTCCAAGGAGGTGCGCGCCAGCACGCTCTTGCCTTGGCGATGAACCTGCAACATGTGGTGCTCCGCCTTCTGCCGATTCCAGCCGAACACGGCCTGGAACACATGCGTGACATAAGCCATGAGGTTGATGGGATCGTTCCAACAGATCACCAGCCAACCCGGCTCCAAGTCATCTTTCGATCCGGTCTTTTCCTCACGCTCGATCTCGGGCAATACCACAGTATCGGACATGCGGGAAAATTAGGCCACCACGCGGAGAATGTCGAGCGGGTGGCGCGGGTGACTAACGATAGCTCTCCCACTCCGGCTCGTTGTCGAAAATCCAGCGGTAGTATTCCTGTTCTTTCAACTTCGCGCCGGCCTCCTCGTCCACGATCACCGTGCAACGGGCATGGAGTTGCAGTGCGGTGGCCGTGACCATGCTGGTGATCGGACCTTCAACGGCTTGTGCGATGACCTCCGCCTTGCTGTTGCCCGTGGCGAGCAACACACAGCGCCGGGCCTCGATGATCGTCCCCACCCCCATTGTGATGGCGCGCCGCGGCATTTTGTCCGCGCCGCCAAAGAAGGGCGCGTTCTGTTTGATGGTGGTCGGAGTGAGCGCCTTCACCCGCGTGCGCGAGCGGAGCGCCGAGAGCGGTTCGTTAAAGCCGATATGCCCCGCCTTGCCAATGCCGAGCAGTTGCAGATCAATGCCGCCGAAACGCTGGATCATCGCCTCATAATGCCGGCACTCGGCTTCGAGGTCGGTGGCGAGGCCATTGGGCAAATGCGTGTTCCGCGGGTCAGTGTTCACTAGGCGGAACAAGTGATGATCCATGTAATGGCGATACGAATTCGGATCGCTGGGGAACAGCCCGACGTATTCGTCGAGGTTGAAGGTGCTGCACAGGGAAAAATCCAGCCTCTCAATCTGGTGCATCCGCACGAGGTGGCGATAAACACACTCCATCGTGCTGCCCGTGGCGAGGCCCAGAACGAGATGGGGGTTCGCGCGCAGATCGTGCGCCACGATGCGTGCCACCAGCGCCGCGGCGGCTTCCTTGTTTGGTTGTATGATGACTTCCATCGCCGGGATAGAACCACAAATTCGCCCGCATGGACACGAAGAAATATCGGGGCGGGGCGTTGCGCCGCCCCGGACACAAGCTGCAAGCGGGGCGAAGCCATTTACGAAGTCGCGACGCTGCCTTCCTGAGCGATGAAGCGGAGTGTTGGCGCTCCGCCGCTTCCGTGGCGAGGCGTTGCTGAATTTGCCGGGCGAGTTTAAGGGCGCGGTGGTGATCGCCGCCGCAAACCGCAGCTTCGAGTTAAGCTACAAGTCCGCCAGGGTTGTATGGTTTGGGTGGGGTTTCGTAGCCAGCTTGTGCGGCGTCAGAACTTGAAAGGTCGGTCGAGCGGCGGAATCCAATTGGGGTTGATGACGAGTTCGGTGGCCCGCATTTGGTGGGGGACGCGGCGGATGAAGCCCCGGTGTTCGAGCCGGATCAGCATGGAATTCACCGACGGCGGGGTGAGGTTGAAAAAGCGCTGGAAATCGGCGTGGCTGGGAGCGATCCCGGCCGCGTTCCGCGTGATGTATTCGCGAATGAAGGCCAGGAACTGTCCCTGTTGGCGAGTCGGGCCGCCCGGGGGCGGCGCCGCGGAGGACTTCCTTGGGGGCCCACGGCATCGAGCCAGCCAAGCGCCGCGTCCATGGCCTCGACGGCGGATTACATGGCCGCCTGGGTCTCCAACGGAGTTTCCGCCATGAAGGGTTCATCGTCGAGGGCGGCGCGCAACTTCGCCGCCGCGTCGCCCAGCAGGACTTTCGCCTTGGCGCTCGCCAAGCGGAGCTTGCGATTATCGTCTTCAACTTCTGGTTTCATCTGAATTCAAATGTCCGCCTAGCTGTTCGGGTCTGAAGCGGCAGCGCGGAATTCAACCGCTCCGCCGCCGCCATCGTGGTCCAGCCAAGCTCCGCGAACAACCCGATGGCGGGCGGCTCGACAAGCTGGCCTTCAGTGTCGGCGCGGGGCATAGCGGGTTGCGGTTAAGATTCCCCCTCATTGCTCATTTGCTTTTCAAAGGACTGACGCACCAATCCCATGACGTAGGGCAGTTCCGCCAGAGTCGAGAAACCAATTTCGACGTCGCCGTTTCCCCAGCGGCCAAGGCTAGTCACATCCTTGCAAAGACCTTTTGGGTCGTTGATTTCGGGAAACGCCATGTTGAGCGACAGCCGCAGGCGCTTCAATTGCGGAACTACATCAACGAAGTTGGTTTCTGACTTATAGGCGACATAGAGCTTGAGAATCTCCTCGGTTACACAAGGATCGAGAGCGATCACTTCCTTGCGGAATGCCTCGAACACCTCTTTGAGTGTTCCCGTGATCAGGTGTGGATGATCGGCGATGGTGTAGTCCGATGGTGATGTTGCCGGTGCGGGCTTGTAGGTCGCCAACACATCGGCTGGTAGCTTCGGGGCGACCCAGACATCCAGCGCCATGCCTGCGAGTTTGTCCGAGCGGGCTTTGATGGTTTCCTCATTCCAATCGTCGAGTTGACCGAGTCCTTGATTGAGCTTGAGCGGGCTTTCTTTGAAACCGCCGGGCTGCTTGTCGCGCTTTTCGGTAAAGGTTCGGTCGCTGTATTCCGAGTTGTAGCCAGTGAGCGTGAGATTGCCAAGGGTGTGTAGCCAGGTTTGCTGAATCCGCTCCCACTCGGCGCCCAGCGCCAGCTTCCAAGCGGCGGAGAGGTTTTCGTTCTGCGGCAGGATGTGCTCAATGGTGTATTCAGCCACCGGCACGCGTTCCTTGCGTCCGTGATTTTCCAGTCGGCGGAGCCAATAGCTGCGGCGCGGGAAATTGTAGAGGTTGCGGGTTTGCAGGTCGCGGCGAAACTCGTCGTCGGTCGGAAAGCGGCGATAGGAGGGCAGCCCGATCAGGAGCGCCTGAATGCTCTCAAGGTAGCGGTCTTTCTTGAGCATCTTTGTGAAGGTGGCGAAAGTTTTGTTCAAGGAGTTGGTCGGGATGTCGCAGATGGAGCGGCGAAAAACGTAGGCTTCGATCAGACGGACTACCGTCACAAAGTCCGCACCGCCGAGCACGCCACTGGCGTAATCGTGATACAACTCCAGGAGGAACGGATAAGCTACATCCACCTTCAGCTCGCGCAGGTCGTGGAAGGCCAGTTTCAGGTCTGTGTCTGGCTCTGCGCCCAAGGCCATGGCGCAGAAGTAACGAGAAAATGCGCGAATGTTGGCCACCAGTGCTTGTACTCCGGCTTGTGCCGTTTTTGGTGACCGGGCATAGGCTTTGAACGCTTCGTACACCTCACGCACGTTGGGGATGTCGCCAGTCTTCACCGTCAGGTAGTGGCGCATGAAGCTGTCAAAGTGCGTGCCGTAAGCGTCCGGTCCGAAGTCCACTTCCATCGGTCGCCAGAACTGCTCATAGAGCTGGGTCTGCAATTTTGGTTCTAGTCCCATGAGGATGAAGTTCCGGATCAGGTCGGCCTGACTGAGCTCGCGTCCAGTCGAGTTCATACTCTCGAAGATGAGCTGCGGGTTGTCCTGGTCGCGGTTGAGCGCGATGTCCACGACGACCAATTTCGCCAATCCTTGGCACAGCGAAACCAGATCACCTTTGCAGGCAGCAATCCAAGACTCGAAAAGCGCAAAGTTCTCGGTGACGCGCAGGGAGCGTTCCTTTGGTTGTTCATTTTCACCGACGGTTGCGATCAGCGAGGCCTTGTCGGTCTGCGAAAGGATCAACTTGTAATGCCGCTCGCCCTCTTCCTCCGGGTTAAGCAGGTAGTAATTGCGAAGTTTGCGCGGCGAAAAGCCGTCCACTGGCTCGCGGTTCGACTCATCGTGTTTGTCCAGCTTTCGTGCCAACGCTGCGAGCAGCAAGGTCAGGGTGGTCAGGCGTTGTTGGCCGTCAATCACCAGCATGGGCGATTGGATTGTCAGGTTGGAAAGCCCCTTTTCAATGTAAACGATGGCTCCGACGAAGTGAGCGGTGACGTCTTTGTTGCCGCCGGTCCGCAGGATATCGTCCCACAACTGTCGGCACTCCTTCTCGGTCCACGAGTAGGTGCGTTGGTAGATCGGAATGACGAACTGCGGCGATTTTTTGAGAAACTCAAGAAGCTTGGCTTCGGTGGCTTTCATAAAGTTACTTGACCCGACAATAGACGCGGCAGCAGCTGGTCGCGTGTTCGACAGTGTCTTTTTCGGACGAGGCGATCCAGTGCATCCGGGGTCATGATGAGGCAAGGTGCGCCGGGTGGCGAGCGGGTTTTGGCAGTTGCTTCGCGAGCGGGGAGCGAAGGCCGGGGCGGTGATGCGATCAGTGGAGCGGGCCAGGGATCCAGTTTTCAAGGCCTGGCACTTGATTCCCCTGGCCGCAACTGGTGGGCTTTGACTTCGCCAACGGATGAAATGTTCCAACGGATGCGGAATGAATTCCAACCAATCCGCTGGCACTTTTCATCCGTTGGCGCAAGCTTCCCCGCCGTGATCACGGGTTGCGCCAAATCCCCCCAACACCCTTTCCCGTTCGGCCGCCTGCGCCAACTGGATTGGCATCCGACGGAGTTCATGCCGGTTGCGGGCGGGAAGGCACTTACGGACTAGAACTATGATGCTGCCTCCCCTATTCTTCAGCGACACATGATGATCATGAATCGAAGTTGGCGACGGCCGCGGCACTGGTCGGTTGGATTCTTTCCGGGGGTTACCTTGGTCCTATTCGCCTTGTCTGTCGCGCCAGCGCCAGCCGTCACTAATTCCATCCACTGGTGGGTGAGTTCGGCGGATCGGAAGCAGCAACTCGCCGAACAGCCGGCCCTGAAGTGGCGGGCCGGGGCGGACGCGCAAGGGCCACGCATCGAGATCAATCCCACTGTCACGTTTCAGACGATGCTCGGGCTGGGGTCGTCACTCGAACCCACCACCTGCTCG
The DNA here is from genome assembly GCA_903828255.1 of uncultured Verrucomicrobiota bacterium. GTDB lineage: Bacteria > Verrucomicrobiota > Verrucomicrobiia > Limisphaerales > JADLHS01 > CAIKLQ01. The sequence goes on along the minus strand of CAIKLQ010000307.1, from coordinate 183 downwards.
AACTTGTGGGCGATGTCCGCCGCCGATCGCGCCGACACCATTGAGCGCGTGGTCAGCCCCAGCGTCGGCATTGGCATGAACCTGATGCGCGTCTGCATCGGCACGCCGGATTTCACCGGCGACCCGTGGTATTCCTACAACGATTTGGCGACCGGCGAAACCGACCCGGAGTTGAAACGCTTT
>CAIKLQ010000306.1 GCA_903828255.1 uncultured Verrucomicrobiota bacterium | reverse complement strand
CGCAAAGCCGGCGGGCCAGTAGGCAACCGAGGCCGAAGCGCCCGATCATGCTCTCCTCATACTTCGCACCGAAGCGCGTCTTCGTGAGATCGCCCGGCGAATCGAAACGCGTCCCTGGCTCGTATCCCGGGAAATATTTCCGCGTGCGCTCCAACGGCTCCAGCGAGAGATCAAACGCCTTCGCCGCCGGCGAACTCAGCAGGCGATGCGCATTGTCGAGCGAGCGCAGGAGTGATTCCTTTTGAAAATCGCTGCCGTGTTCGCCCACCGGGCTGGCGGCGAGCATCTTCTTGTAAAACTTGTTCCGGTCCTCGAACCGCCCCGGGGTCATGCCGCCCGGCGGGCGGACGGTGTTCGCCGCTTGATCGGGAAACGGGATGTTGAACGGGCCGTATTCGCTCCCAAGAAAACCCGCGGTGGTAAAGGCTTTCAATTCCTCGCCTTCGCCGTTGTCGAAGCGCTGGCCGATGTTGATGAACGCCGGCACAGCGGGATTCAGCGGCCCGAGCGTGCGCGCCATGACGGCGCCGAGATGCGGCGCGGCAACGGTCTGCGGCGGCGCGTAGCCGGTGTGCCAGTGGAATTGATGCCGCGAGTGCAGGATGAAACCGAGATCGCCCGCTGTGTAGGAACGGATCAACGCGCCGCGATCCATCACGGCAGCCATTTTTTCCAGGCCCTCGGAAAACCGGATGCCGTCCACCGCCGTCGGGATGCTGGGGAACGTGCTGAGGAACGAGTCCGGCGACATGCCTTTCTCGAACGGCGTGTAGCGTTTCGGATCAAACGTCTCCGTGTGCGCCATGCCGCCGCCCATCCACAGGACGATGACGGTGTCGGCGGTGGCTTTGATTTTTTCCACCGGCGTTTCCGCCGAAAACACAGCGCGCGGGAAACCGGCGGCCAGCGCGGACAAAGTCGCGGCACTGGCGGTTTTCAGGAAGTCGCGGCGGCACCAATTAGGGTTCTTTGTCATCGTTGCTCCTCAATAAATTAGTTGGAACTCCGGCATCATCGCCAGTCCCCAAAGCAAATCCTCCACGCCGGTTTTCTGGACGGGCCGGCCCACCAAGTTGGCCGCCAATTGCGCTTCCGCCCGAGTGGGTTTGCGGCCCAGGGCTTTTTGATAAAGCTGCGTCACTACGCCGTCGGGCTTCGCCTGGCCAGCGATCGCTTTTTCCGCGCCTTGTTGGAACATCTCCGCCAGTTCGGCTCCATTCGTCAGCTCCAAGGCTTGCAACGTCGTGGCGGCACTGGCGCGTGACGTCATCACCTGCTCGCGGTTCGGCCGGCCCAGGGCCACTTGGAGTGTGTCGGCGGCGACGAGCGCGGCGCGGGTCGCGGCGAAATGATTGGTCGAACCATCGGCGTGTAGGACTTTGGTGGCGGGGTTGGCATACCAAACTCCCGTGAGCGCGCCCACGGCATCACGGAATTGCTCCGCGGAAAGCCGGCGCACCTCTGGACCCCTGAACACAAACGCTTTCTCGGGTTTTTCCAAGGCGGGCGTCGCGGGCATTTGGTAGGCACGCGCCGTCAGCATCACTTCGATCAAATGCTTCACGTCGTAGCCGTGGTCGGCGAAATCCTCGGCGAGCCAGTCAATCAAATCGGGATTCCACGCCGGCTGATCCATGTCGTCCAGCGGCTCGACCAGTCCCCGACCATAGAATTTTTGCCACAGCCGGTTTACCAGCGTGCGCGAGAGCCGGCCATCCGCGCGTTGCGTGATGAGTTGGGCGAGCTGCTTGAGCCGCGCTACCTTATTTGTGGTGGATTCCAGTTCGCCGAGCTGGGCGTAAATGAATTTCGGCGCGGCAATCTTGCCGGTGGGCCGGTCGCAATGAACCATTTCGAGCGGGTCGTCGGAATAAACCCCCGCCAGCCCGTACGCGTCAGCCAGCGTCCAGTCATTGACCAGACTGTCGTGGCAACTCGCGCACTTGAGGTTCACGCCCATGAAGACCTGCGAGACGCTTTGTGCCGCCTGCATCGCCGGCGTCTGGCTGGCGTTCACCGAACCGCGCCACACGATGCCCTTGGTAAAGCCTTCGCTCGCGGGCGTGGGATTCACCAACTCGGCGACAAACTGGTCGTAGGGCTTGTTCGTCTCCAGCGCGGAGTAAAGCCATTGCGTGATCCCCTTGCGTCCGCCGTCAATGTAGCCGGTGCCTTTGTAGTCATTTCGCAGCAGATCGTTCCAGAACGAGAGCCAGTGCAGCGCGTAGTTTTCGTTGTCTGCCAGCAGGCGGCGGACGAGTTGGGCGCGTTTGTCCTTGCTCCGACTGGCGACAAATTTCTCCAGCGCGTCCGGCGGCGGGAGCAAGCCGACGACATCCAGATAGGCCCGCCGGGCAAACACGCGGTCATCCACGGGCTTCGACGGTTTGATCTTGTTCGCGGCGAAATACGGTTCAAGCAAACGGTCAATCGGTTGCGCGTTCTTGGTGCGGCTCGGAGGAATCTCCGGCTGGCGCGGTTTCAAATTAGCTGGCTCGGCGCGGGCGAACGAAACGCTCGCGTCCCACTTTGCGCCCTGATCAATCCACGCCCGGAGGATGCCGATCTGTTCGCGCGAAAGCTTCGTGCCTTTCCGCGGCATGACGGTGTCCGGGTCAAAGCCCATGACGAGTTCGACTATCAGGCTCTGCGCGCTCTGGCCGGGAACCAGCGCCGGTCCGGTTTCGCCGCCTTTGAGCAAGATCGCTCGCGAATCAATTTGGAAATCCCCTTTGGCTCGGCCTTTGCCGTGGCACTTGATGCAACTCGCCTCGAAGAGGGGTTTAATTTCCTGGCTGAAATTGATCGGATGGTTGGCCGGCGGCGGCAACTGCTGCAATTGTTCGGGCGAAAGACCGGCGCCGGCGCAAGTGAACGCGGCTAGGGCAAGGCTTAAACTGGCAAACCAAGGCTTCATTGCTGCCAATCCTAGTCGTGGCCCGCGAAAAGAACAGACGGAATTTGGGCGAACGGCGCGAGCGCTTGGCGACCGGCGCCGAACTCACGTCGGCGCGGAGGTCGGTCCGAGCGTTTCGCGGATGGCCACCAGCACCGCCGCATGGTCCAGCGGTTTGTGGAAAACCCTGCGCACCCCAGCGGCGAGCGCCCGCTGGTCGCTTTTCGCCGATTCGTTGCTCGTGATAACGAGGATGGGAATGCCGGTGCCCTCGTCCATCAGGCGCATCCACTCTATGATGAGAAATCCGTCCCAAGGCACGCCCCCGCCGTGCCCCACGTCCGGAGGAAAATTGAGATCCAACAGAATCAGGTCAGGCTTTTGGGTCCGCACCGCCGCAATCGCCTCGGAACCATCAACGGCCGTGAGCACGTCATAACCGTTCGACTTAAGCAGGTTTGAAAGCAACCTGACGGTAACCTTGCAGTCATCAACGACCAAGATTCGCTGCCGCGTTTTGGCGGTTGGTTGTGTTTCCATGAGCGGTGTAATTCGTTCGTTCGCCTGCGGCTCGCCAAGATCGGATCGGCTTGGTGCGCGCCCCAAACCTACTCAGATTGCCCGCCCGGAACAAACAAAGTTTGGCGAATTCAGGGCTGGGCCGCGAGCCGCCAGCGTTCATGCGGATTGCGACCCGCCGCCGCCCCCGCTAAACTGCCCGCCGGATGAGTAACTCGTTTTACGCCCCCGGTGAGCAACGCGCGGCGAAGGTCCACGCCCTCTTCGCCACCATCGCGCCGCGGTACGATCTCATCAATGACGTGCAAAGCTTTGGCCTGCACCGCCGCTGGAAACGCCGGCTCGTCACGCTGGCCGACGTGAAACCTGGCCTGCGGGCGCTCGACGTCTGCTGCGGCACGGGCGACATCGCCCTGGCGCTCGCGGCCCAGGGAGCGGAGGTGACGGGGCTGGATTTCAGTGAGGCAATGCTGGTGGTCGCGGAGGACAGAAGCCGGCGGGCCGAAGTCCGAAGCCAGAGGGCCGCCCTCCGCCCTCTGCCGCCCGTCCGCTTCATCCGCGGCGACGCGCAACAGATTCCCTTCCCCGATGCGGCGTTCGACCTCGTGACGGTGGGCTACGGTTTGCGGAATCTCGCGAGTTGGGAAACCGGCCTGACGGAAATGGCGCGCGTGGTCCGGCCCGGCGGAAAGTTGTTGGTGCTGGACTTCGGCAAGCCCGACCAGGCGCTTTGGCGCGCGCCTTATTTCGGCTATCTCCGGTTGGTCGTGCCCGTGTTCGGACGGTTATTCGCCGGACGCGCCGACGCCTACGCCTACATTCTCGAATCCCTCCAGCATTACCCGGCCCAACGCGGCGTGGAGGCGAAGATGCGCGCGCTTGGCCTGCAGCAGGTGCGCGTGATCAACTTCCTCGCCGGCGCCATGAGCCTCAACTTGGGCGAGCGGGCATTGCGAATTTGATTTGTCAGCGAGACTGGCTGGGTCTAGGGTTACTCCAGAATTTTTAAGGCGTATGGCCGACGATAAAAAAGAACAACTTCCGACAGGTGACTTATTGAAGAGCTCCTCGCTCTATCGTGAATTTCAAGCCGAGCGGGAGGAAATTTTGAAGCACAAGTGGATCGAGTCGGAAAAAGCCGGGCACGACATCGGATTTGAGCAAGCCTTGACGGACTGGATTGTCCGGCACCGCTCCAAATGGCGAAAAGCGCGCCAAATCCAAACGGCGCACCAATAACTCTGGACGGAACCGGTTCTTTAAGGCCGCCCCGCGAGGCCGCCAAGACCGCGTATGAATACTTTAGCCAACACAGCGAACCAGCCCGCGCGGGCCGGTTCGCTATTTTTATGCCCGAAACCATCGTCCTCCTGAGCGCTGCCGCCATCCAGCGCGCCGTCACCCGCATCGCGCACGAAATCGCCGAGCGCAATGAAATCAGCGCCGACGTCGTGCTCATCGGCATCCAACGCGGCGGCGTGGCGTTGGCGGAGCGGCTCGCCGGCATCCTCGCCGGCATCACGGGCGGCCCGGTGCCGTGCGGACGCCTCGATGTCTCGATGCACCGCGACGACCTCGATCAGCGCGCGGCGCCGAAAGTTCACCCCACCGTCATTCCCTTTGATGTGTCCGGCAAAACCGTCGTGCTCGTGGATGACGTTTTGTTCAGCGGGCGCACCATCCGTTCGGCGATGGATGCGCTGAACGATTTTGGCCGGCCCAAGCGCATTCAACTCGCCGTGTTGATTGACCGCGGTCATCGCGAGCTGCCGATCAAGGCGGACTTCATCGGCAAGAACGTGCCCACCTCGCCAGCCGAAAAAGTTCGGGTGCGACTGGGCGAGGCGGGCGCGGAGGAGGAAGTCGTGCTGGAGAGGAAAGGATGAAGGGTGGGGAAAAGCATTCATTGTTCCGGATTCAGTGTTCAGTCACTGATTCCGAACCCGCACCCGCCTTCGCTCCGCTTCAGCGTGGCAAGCTCCGCATCACTGAACCCTGAACCCTTCCCCCACCCATGCCCTGGCACCGCCCCCATCTCCTCGACATCGAATCGCTCTCAGCAGCGGAAATCCTCACCGTCCTCGACACCGCCCGCGCCTTCAAAGCCGTCGGCGAACGCGCCATCAAGAAAGTCCCAGCCCTGCGCGGGCGCACCGTCGTCAACCTTTTCATCGAGCCCTCCACCCGCACCCGCACGAGCTTCGAGCTTTCCGAACAACGGCTTTCTGCTGACATAATCAACTTCACCGCCGAAGCGTCGTCGTTGAAGAAAGGCGAATCGCTCAAGGACACCGCGCGCAACCTTGAGGCCTTGAACATTGACTTCATCATCATCCGGCACAGCGCGGCGGGCGCGGCGCATTTTCTTTCCCGCGTGCTGAATGCCCACGTCATCAACGCTGGCGACGGGGCCCACGAGCACCCGACGCAGGCCCTGCTCGACGCGTTCACCATTCGCGAGCGCAAGGGCAACATCGCCGGCCTGAAAGTCACCATCCTCGGCGATATCCTCTTCAGCCGCGTCGCTCGCTCGAACATCTGGGCGCTCACCAAACTTGGCGCGCAGGTCACGCTCTGCGGCCCAGCCACGCTGGTCCCGCGCACCTTCGAAGCGATGGGCTGCCGCGTGACCTACAACGTGGATGAAGCCATCCGCGATGCGGACATCATCCACCTGCTGCGCATCCAGCACGAACGCCAGCGCAAGACGGTGTTCCCCAGCATCGGCGAATACACGCAACTCTTCGGCTTGAACCAGGCCCGGCTCGCGAAAACGAAACCCGACGCGCTCATCATGCACCCCGGCCCCGTGAATCGCGGCGTGGAAATTGACAGCGACATTGCCGACAGCAAACGCTCGTTGATTCTGGAGCAAGTGACGAACGGCATCGCGGTGCGCATGGCGGTGCTGTTCCTTGTCAACGGCGGCAAAGGCCCGCAGGAAGTGGCGGCGGGCTAAACCGGCCCCTTCCTCGCGTTGGCCGCGACCGCCGCCGCGCCTTCAAAATTGTAGGAGACGACCGGGGGAGTCTGTTTTTGAAGCCGTAGCCGCGGACGCGCGTGCGCGCTCGCGCTGGTTTGAAAACGCTCCCGGAGCACCCTCCTGCGTAGCCGCACTGCGGAGGGAGGACGCGATGCCACGGCCACGATCACAGCGGTAAATGCCCAATTCCAAAGGGGCGTCCCGTAATACCCACGGCACGCGGATCCGTCGCCAGGATGGTACCGGAGAGAAAAATGCCCGGGAGCCGTTTTCGCGCAGGGAACTATTGAACCAGAGCTCCGGGAGCGATTCCACGCTGACTTTCCTTGCAGATGAAGGGCGCTGGCGGACGGCGGCGGCGGCGCGGTTCTTGGGGTGGGTTTAGGGTTGTTCGGTTGGCCAGCGCGATTCAATCCACAGGAGAACCGCGTCCACCAGCGGAAAGAGCCGCTCGTGCCACGCGACCGCTTCGGCTTCGGTAAAGTGGACTGGTTGCTTCCGCAGCGCCAGCAGATCGCGCAACACCTGGCCGTCAATTGCGAATTCTTTTTCCAACGCGGGAATCCGGGCCTCAAACGCCACCGGGAGGTTCCCGCCGCTCAGGCGCAACACCTCCGAGCATTGCACGAACAGCGGCGTGACATGGCGCACTACAAACCGGGCGTAGCTCTTGTGTTGCGCCCGGGTCACGAAGGAATAGACAAGGCGCAGCCGCAGATTGCGAAAGGCTTGTTCGCACAGGAATTTCTCCAGCCCGGCATCCACTTTCATGCTCGCCAGCGGATCGGCGCCGTGCAGTACGCGGTAGTGGCGCCGGATGCTGGCGAACTTCGGCGCAAAGGCGCGCACGCTGCGCTCGAAGCCGCGCCGCGCCAGCACGAAGGGATCAATCTGCGGCAACCCGCCGATGGCCCGCGCGACCGCTTGATGGGCCGCGACGTTGGACTGTTTGAGCACGAGGAGCAGGTTGAGGTCGGAGACGCCTTCCACCACGTTGCCGCGCACCGCGCTGCCATAGAGGCAACAGGAAAAAAGGTTCTCCCCCAATTCGCGGTGCAGGGCGGCGACCGCTTGATCGAGCGTGGCTTGGAGCTTTGGATTCATGCGTCCAGCGTTTGGCAATCAACTCCAGCGGTCAAGGCGGAATGTCTGGCGGCCGGAGCTTTTAGCCGAAACTCAGAAACTCAGAAATGGGCGGCCTCGATTCCAACTCCGACGGGGCCCAACCTTTTGAGTTTTTGCGTTCTGGCTAAGCGCCTGTTTGCAGAGTAGCGGCCGACGGAAGGAGGCTCTGACTCTTGAGCGTGCAGGCCCACAAAAACCAAGAGATTTGCGCCGCCTTACGTCGGCGGCTACGGCTGGGGGGATTTCTATTGAGGCTCGCCAAATAGGGTGACAGGGAATGGGCGCGAACGGAGCGCGGCGTTCACGCCGCTTCAACTCACGAAACCAAAGCCGGCCAGGAGTTTTCAACCCTGTGGTCATTCGGACGGGGAAGCGGCGTGAACGCCGCGCTCCGGTACCCAATTGCACGAGTCTCAATAAAACAGGCGCTAAGAGTTGGCAGACGGGCCAACCGCCGGCGGGCGCAATTGGACGATCGTCGCGCCCCAACCGCCGAGTTGTTCCCCCGCCAAGACGAAGGAAATCACGTCCGGATGTTTCGCCAACAGGGCCTGCACGGTGCGGCGCAAGTTGCCGATGCCTTTGCCGTGGATGATCCGCACGCGCAGAATGTCGCGCTGCTGACAGGCGGCGAGATAATCCGGGACGAGGTCCTGCACCTCGCTCGGTCGAAACGAGTGCAAGTCCAGCACCCCGTCAATCGGCAGTTGGAGCGGCGGGGCGTCGTTCATGCGCGAAAGCTTAATGGTATTCGCGCTAATTGAAAACGTGATGTTGGGTCAAACGCAGAGAGGCAGCGGTCGCAGAGCTACGCAGGGCAGCAACCTCAGATTACACCAAAGGTCTGAGGCCAGAATTGTTTGTCGTTCTCTGCGCCTCTCCGCGCTCTCGGCGGCGCTGCCTTCAGTGCGGGCATTTTTCAACGGCCTGCCCCGTCCAGTCCTCGCCAGCGGTGATCGAAAACTGATTTTCCGTTTCGGAATCTGCCGTTCCAATTATAGTCCCGCCGCAACATGAAAATCCGCAAAGCCAAAGTGTCCGACGCCGCGATCATCGCCGATTTCAACGTCCGCATGGCGCAGGAAACCGAGCATCGCGAACTCAACCGCTCGCGCGTCCACCGCGGGGTTACGGCCTTGCTGAAGGACGCCGCCAAGGGCGTTTACTTCCTAGCGGAGATAAATGGCGTCGTGGCGGGCCAGCTTTCGATCACGACCGAATGGAGCGACTGGCGCAACGGAAATTTCTGGTGGATTCAAAGCGTGTATGTCGCGCCGGAGTTCCGGCAGCGCGGCGTCTTCCGCGCGCTGTACTCTCACGTTCACAAGCTGGCGAAGTCCCGGCGCAACACCTGCGGACTGCGGCTTTACGTGGAGCACAACAACACCCGCGCCCAACGCGCCTACGCGCAGCTCGGCATGAAAGCCACCCACTACAAGTTTTTCGAGATTGATTTTGTGTTGAAATGAAGGGCCGCTGCCGCGCCGATGCTAAAGACCGACCCCGTTCCAGTCGCCTTCGGACGTCGCGACCGGCTTGACCTCGCGCGCGGGGTCTGTCAGACATGGCCCATGAAACTGATTGCCCTGCTCCTGGCAGCGCTGCTGGGTAGCGCGCCCGCTCTGTCCGCCAAGGACTACTTGCTTCACACGTTTAAGAAAACCCAGCTCGCCTACCAGTTCTGGGGCGAGGGCGCGACGCTCGGGGATCTCAACCGCGACGGCAAGCCGGACCTCGTCTCCGGGCCGTATTGGTATGAAGGTCCGGACTTCACGAAACGCCACGAGTTTTACCCCGCCAAAGCCACCTTCAAGTTGAAGCAGGAGGACGGCAGCGAAAAAACCCTCCCCGGATTTGAAGGCGCGCTGGGCGTGAACAACGCTTACTCGGACAACTTTTTCGCCTTCGTGCAGGATTTCAACCACGACGGCTGGAAGGACATTTTGATCCTCGGCTTTCCGGGTGAAAAGACGGTGTGGTATGAGAACCCGAAGGGCCAGGCAGGCTTCTGGACCCGGCACGAAGCGCTCGACGTGACGGACAATGAATCGCCCACGTTCACGGACCTCACGGGGGACGGAAAACCGGAGCTGGTTTGCAGCTCGAAGGGGGTTTATGGATACGCCGCGCCGGATTGGAAGCATCCGAACGAGCCGTGGAAATTTCATCCGATCTCGCCCGACAACAAATACCATCGCTTCACGCACGGTCTGGGGGCGGGCGACGTGAACGGCGATGGCCGGCTGGACCTGTTGGAAAAGAGCGGTTGGTGGGAACAACCGAAATCCCTGGCCGGAGATCCAATCTGGCCGTACCACAAATTTGAATTCACCCCGCACGGCGGTGCGCAGATGTACGCCTACGACGTGAACGGCGACGGGCTGAACGACGTCATCACCAGCTTCGCGGCGCACGGCTTCGGACTGGTGTGGTATGAGCAGGTGCGCGCCAGCGGCGAAATCACGTTCCGGCAGCACGCCATTCTCAGCCCTGAGCAGAAGCGCGTGCCCAACGAATACGGCGTCAGCTTCTCGGAGGTGCATGCGCTGGCTTTGGTGGACATGGACGGCGACGGGGTCCAGGATATCGTCACGGGCAAACGCTTCTGGTCACACGGACAGGCGGGGGATCCCGACCACAACAACGCCGCGGTACTTTACTGGTTCAAACTTGTGCGCGGCCCGAATCACCGTGCGGATTTCATTCCTTCCCTCATTGACGACAACTCCGGCGTCGGCACGCAAGTAGTCGCCACCGGTTGCAGCAACCGGAAGTTTCCAGACCTCGTCGTCGGCAATAAACGCGGCACCTTTTATTTCCAGCACGAAGTCCGGAAAGTCCGTCAGGCGGAATGGCAACGAGCACAGCCGAAGCTCATCGCCCAATAATCGAGAGCCCCCGATGCAACGCGGCCCTGGGAGCCGCAGCAGTTCCGCCAGATTGCCGGCTCTGGTAATTTCACAAGCCATTCGAACTTCGGACAGGCTGCAAGTCGGAGACCCGCGTTCCGTAGCTGGTGGGATTCAAGAGCTCGGAATCCGCCCGGGTCGGTGCGGTTGGTTTTCGAAATAAGTTTTTGAATAAGCGTTTGACACCACTCCCCCGCTGACTATTCTGAACCCGAAATTTTTATGGCCGAAAACATCCCCAACATACCAACTGGTGCCGTTCCTCCGAAGAAGGAAACCGGCAAGGTTCAGCCCAAAAAAGAAACCGTCCGAATCAATTTGCCGCCCAAGCCCACGGCGGCGCCGACGATCAAGCTGCCGACACTGCCACCGGGAGGTCCTACTGGCGCATCAGCGGCCCCGGTTGCGACCTCCGCGCCGGCAGCGGCGGCCCCGATGGCGTTCCGCGGCGGCGCGGCTCCTTCGGCGCCGAAGCCCGCCACTGCAACGTCCACCCCGCGCCCGGCATCGGCTCCTGCGCTAGCACCGAGGGTCAGCGGACTGGACGTCGGTCTGGCTCTCGCGGCGGCCATCATTGGTCTCGCGGCGCTTGGCTCGGTGGTTTATTTGCAGTGGTTCATCCCGACGAACTAACGTCGCGCGAACTGTTTTTCACCCGCACCAACACCAGCAACGGCAACTGACTTATGGCCTCGCCTTTGATTGTCACCCTGACGCAGGAAAACTTTGCGCAAAAAGTCCTGCAATCCCCCACGCCCGTGCTCGTGGATTTTTGGGCCGAGTGGTGTGGGCCTTGCAAAATGATCGCGCCAATGCTCGATGAACTGGCGGACGAGTATTCGGGGAAGATCACGATCGGCAAGATCAACATTGACGATCACCAGGGCTTGGCCGCCGAGTACGGCGTGCGCGCCATTCCCACCTTGCTCCTCTTCAAACAAGGTCAGGTCGCCGAGCAGATCGTCGGCGCGCGCGGCAAGCGCGACCTCAAGGCCAGCCTTGACCGCGTCGTGGCCTGAGCAGCGATGACTCGCGGCCCCTATGCCGCTCATCGTCACCCCCAGACAATTCACCCAACGGGCGGAGCTGTACCAGCAGCTTGGGGCCCTCACCGGAGCCGGCATTGGACTCCTGACCGCCCTTGAACAACTGCAACGCCATCCGCCGGCGCGGTCCTTCCGCCAACCGCTGCGGGCGCTGATTCTCCAACTCGGCCAGGGCTGCACCGTGGCGGAATCCCTACGCAGCGTGCGCGGCTGGCTGCCGGAATTTGACATTGCGCTGGTTGACGCCGGCGAGCGCAGCGGACGGCTCGAAGCGTGTTTCCGATTGCTGGCGGATTATTACACCGACCGCGCCCGGGTCGCCCGGCAAATGCTGGCCGACCTCGCCTATCCCGCCGCGCTATTCCACATGGCGATCTTTATTTTTCCGTTCTCGGATTTCTTCCTGACGGGAAATGTCTGGATTTATCTGACCCGAACCTTCGGCGTGCTCCTGCCCGTTTACGCAATCGTAGCCGCGCTGATCTACGCGGGGCAAAGCAAACACGGCGAACGCTGGCGGGCCTTCGTCGAACTGGCCTTGCGCCCCGTGCCCTTGCTTGGCACGGCGCGACACTACCTCGCGCTCGCGCGGCTCGCGGCAGCGCTGGAAGCCCTCATCACCGCCGGCGTCACCATAGTCGAAGCCTGGGAACTGGCCGGCACGGCCTGCGGTTCGCCCGGCCTCCGCCGCGCGGTCACTTCGTGGAAGGCCGACCTGCTCGGCGGCCAGACCCCGGCGGACTGTCTGAACACCTGTTCGTGGTTCCCGGAAATGTTCAGCAACCTCTACTCGACCGGCGAAGTCAGTGGCAAACTCGATGAGTCTCTGCTCCAGCTTCGACGCTATTACCAGGAGGAAGGCACGCGCAAACTCCACGCCGTCGCGCAATGGACGCCAAAAATAATCTATCTGATTATCACGTTGGGTATCGCGTATCTCATCGTTAGATCTTGGATGAATATTTACGGTCCCAACAGCGATCTCGGAAAAATTCTAAAAGGTTTCTGATTCCGCTTTGCCGCGCCGGAGCTGCGGCTTAGCTTTCTCGCGATGACTTTAGAACAAATCCTGGCGGACGAAGCCTTGCGCCAGCGCGAGTTTCCGGTGACCCGCAACAAAATCTTTCTCGCGCACGCCGGAGATTGCCCGCTGCCGCAGCGCGTGGTGCAGGCGATTGCGGATTACGCCCGGCAGGCTTCGGAAGGCGATCAGGAGGGCGTGGTGTTTCCCGCATTGCTCGAAGAGGGCCGCACCGTGGCGGCAGGTTTGCTGAATTGTCAGGCGGACGAGGTCGCGTTCGTCGGGCCGACTTCGCTCGGGTTGAGCCTGGTGGCGAGCGGAGTGAAGTTCCGGCGGCACGAGAACGTTCTCATTTATCACGACGACTATCCTTCCAACGTGTATCCGTGGATGGCTCTGGCGGAACGTGGCGTGCAAGTGCGCCTGCTGAATACCCGCGGCCTGGGCGCGATCCGGCCCAAGGATGTGATGGGTCAGGTGGACGAACACACGCGGCTCGTGGCGCTGGCGTCCTGTCATTTCGTAAGCGGCTACCGGCTGGAGCATGCGGTCATTGGAAAATATCTGCGCGAACGGGGCATTCTGTTTTGTGTGGACGGCATTCAAACCCTCGGCGCGTTTCCGACGACGGTGGAGCAGGTGGATTTTCTCGCGGCGGACGCGCACAAGTGGCTGCTCGGGCCGTGCGGCGCGGGCGTGCTTTACGTCCGGCGCGAAATCCAGGAGCAACTGAACCCACCGCTGTACGGCTGGCACAATGTGCGGTGCCCGGATTACGTAGCGCAGGAACAACTCGTCTGGCGCAGCGGCGCGAAGAAATTCGAGGCCGGGTCGCAAAACCTGCTGGGGTTGGTCGGCCTTCTCGCAGCCCTGAAGCTCATCCGGGAAATTGGCGTGGACAACATCGCGGCGGAGTTGTTACGCAAGCGCGCGGGGCTTGTGCCCGCGTTGCAGGCGAAGGGCTACACCGTCCTGAATGCCGCCGCCGCGCCGGCCAACGCCAGCGGCATCGTCACGTTCTTCAAACCCGGCGAAGACATGGCCGCGCTGCATCAGAAGCTGACCGAGGCCAACATCATTACTTCGCTGCGCACCAATCGCGCGGGCCAACGACACCTCCGACTCTCGCCGCATTTTTACAACACGGATGCGGAGTTGCAGCGGGTGATGGAACTCCTTGCTTAGAGCCGGTTTGAAAAGTAGCAGCCGGCGTCAAGAGGCTCTGACTTTTGAGCGTGCAGGTCCGCAAAAACCAAGAGATTTAAGCCTCCTTACGTCGGTTGCTACGACCGAGGTGGGACTTTTCAAACAGCTCTTCCTCTTAATCTTAATCTGAGCGGCAGGGGGATTAAAATTAAGCAGGAAGACGACCGCCACTACTTCTTCTCCGCTTTCACGAGCAGCACGGGGATGGTCGTCTTGTGGCGCACTTCGTTGATCGTGCTGCCGTAGATAATGTCCCCAATCAACCGATGGCCGTGGCTGGTCATGGCGATGAGGTCGCAGTTCTGGGACGCCGCAGTTTTTAGGATCTCCTGCGGCGGATCGCCGAGGGCGAGTTGGGCTTCCACGGTCAAACCCTGAGCGCGAAGTTGCGTCGTCACGGTTTCGAGATAGGCGCGGTCGGCTTTCATTTCCTCGGATTCGGCCAGTTTCAATTGACTGAAGTTTCGCGCGCCCCAGCCGTCAGCGACATGCACGAGCAGGAGTTGCGAACCCAGGGTCCGCGCCAGTTCGGTGACGTGCGGCAGGAGGCTTTGGTCGGCACGGCTGTTTTCGAGGGCGACAAGGATTTTTTGATACATAGGAGTGGGGCGTGATGCGTGATCCGTTTCGGCTGGCGCCGTGGCGCTTCATGCGCAGTTTGTTTTTCAGCCAAAAAGTTTTGCGAGCCGCGCCGACAACCCGGAGAAATCCGCCACGTATTTCACGTTCAAGGCGACGATGATGCCGGCAGTCAGCCACGCCAGCAGTTTCATCCAAACCGGAATCACGAATTCACCCATCTTCCGGCGGTCGCTGGTGAAGATGACCAGCGGAATCACCGCAAAGGAAAGCTGCAAGCTCAAGACTACCTGGCTTAGGACGAGGAGTTTTGCGATACCGCCTGCGCCATAAAGCGCGGTGCAAATCACGGCGGGAATTATGGCGATCAGCCGCGTGATCAGCCGTCGCAGCCAGGGACGCAGCCGCAGATTGAGAAACCCTTCCATCACAATCTGTCCGGCCAGCGTGCCGGTGAGCGTGGAGTTCTGGCCCGACGCCAGCAGCGCGAGCGCAAACACCGTGCTGGCGACCGGCACCGCCAGCACGCCGCCGAGCAGCTTGTAAGCGTCCTGGATTTCTGCCACGTCGTGCTGGCCGCGCGTGTGAAACGTCGCCGCGCTCACGATCAGGATGGCGGCGTTGATGAACAGCGCGAACATCAGCGCCAGGGTGGAATCCAGCGTGGCGAACTTGATCGCCTCGCGTTTGCCCTCCGCGTTTTGCTCGTATTTGCGCGTCTGCACGATGGACGAATGTAGGTAAAGGTTATGCGGCATGACGGTCGCGCCGAGGATGCCGATGGCGAGGAAGAGCATTTGCGGATTAGAAACGATTTCCCAGCGCGGCACAAAGCCGCCCAGCACGGCGCTGATTTCCGGTCGCGAAAAAATAATCTCCGCCAGGAAGCAGCCGCCGATGAGCAGGATGAGGGAAATGACCAGCGCTTCGAGGTAACGAAAGCCCTTGTTCTGCAGGTACAACACGACCAGCACATCCAGCGCGGTCACGCACACGCCCCAGATGAGCGGCAAACCGAAGAGTAGATTGAGCGCGATGGCGGAGCCGATGACCTCGGCCAGGTCACAGGCGCAAATGGCAATTTCGCAGAGCACCCAAAGCGTCACCGCCACCGGCTTCGAGTAGTGGTCGCGGCAGGCTTGGGCAAGGTCGCGCCCGGTGACGATGCCGAGGCGCGCCGAGAGCGACTGGAGGAGAATCGCCATAAGGTTCGAGAGCAGGATGACGCACAGCAAGCTGTAGCCAAACGCAGAACCGCCAGCCAACGAAGTGGCCCAATTGCCAGGGTCCATGTAGCCCACGGCGACGAGGTAGCCCGGCCCGGAGAAGGCGAGCAACTTGCGCCAGAAGCCCAGCGATTTCGGCACCGCAATCGTGCGATGGACCTCCGCCAGACTGGGCGCGGCCTTGGGCAATCGCCAACCGCTCGACGGCACGGAAGTAGGTCCCGGCTCAGCGGATTTCATGAGTCCGGAAGCAATGCCTAAAGCCGGGCGACATCCAGCACTGGAAGCGCGGCTCCGCCAGCCAACGGGGCGTGCGAACTTGCAGACTCCGAGCCAAGTTACAGCACCTGGCCGGAGCGGCTTGGTGTGTTTTCATTGGTGGCAAGAATAGCGCACGCCAGCCTTGCGTCCAGCAACATAGTCTTGGCGAACTTTGGACCAGGCAGTTGCGCAGCACGGCGAAGGCGCAGTGGCGCGAGCCTCCGGCTTGCGATGGTGTCGCCGAGCCTCTGGCTTGGTGTTTCCGATTGGTATGCAGAGGCGTGCCTGCCGGGAGCTCGCGCCACTGGCACCCGGAGCTTGGAATCCAATGGCGAATCAACCTATGCTGCTGTCATGCGACCGGCAAACGTACAACCAATCGGCAGTGAACTAGCCATCAAATGGGACGACGGAAGCGAGAGCTTCGTGGCCTTGGAAAAATTGCGACGCGCCTGTCCATGCGCGGGCTGCCAAGGCGAAGTAGATGTTTTGGGGCATCTCCACAAAGGGCCGGATCTGCCGCTGGCGCCGACGGCATTCGAGTGGCGGAGTTTCTCGCTAGTGGGCGGCTACGGTCTGCAACCCACCTGGCGCGACGGCCATGCCAGCGGAATTTTCTCCTTCGACTATTTGAAGAAGCTCGCGGACGCGCAGTAAGTCCTTACTTCAAAGTATAGGTTCAAAAGGTTCGGCGAAGCCCTCGCCCCGGCCAGCGGTGGAAGGCTTGTCGCTTCGGATTTCCGGGCAAGCCGGGAATGAAAAAGCGCCGCTGGGAGCAGCGGCGCTGGGGATTCGCGAAAGCAATTTTCGACAAACTTACTGGAGCACGCGCACGCGGTAGAAGCGCGCATCCATACCGCCGCTGGCGTCGCGAAATTCGAGGTCGGAACCCGTGCCGCTGTTGGTGCTAATCGGCATCCAGACCGGGGAGTAGAGGCTGACCGCGCGCTCGATGACGTATTGCTTGCCGGCGACTGACGGCCAGTGGACGACACATTCCTGGGGTTGGCCGGCATTTGATTTGAGCCGCAATACGGAGTTGGCGTCATTCGGGTCCGTGCCGGCTTGGAATTCTTGTAGGTTGTTAGCCCCGTCGCCATCCGCGTCGGCACCGGCCTGAGACAGAACGTTGTTGACGGTGCCGAAGTAGCGCAACCGCCACGAATCCGGGATGCCGTCATTCCCCGGGGTGGAACGGTCAGACAGGGTAATCAGTCCGGTCTGGGTTTGTTTCGGAAAGGACGCGAGGCCGTTGGGGGAAGCGGAGGCGTGATCGAAATGGAT
>CAIKLQ010000305.1 GCA_903828255.1 uncultured Verrucomicrobiota bacterium | reverse complement strand
GGGCGCATCTCTGATAGTTGCAAAAATCAGTTCCACAGGAACTGAAGGGTGTCGTTTTTGACCGCGACGTCGATGACGAGCATGTTGGCAAAACCACGCGGCGACCAGAACTGGCCGCGACGTTTCAAGCGGTTCTGGAACTGGCCGCAGGCGGATTCCATCGAGCCGGATCCGATCGGGGCGTCGCGGGCGGCCAATGCGGCATAGTCGAGGTGGTCGCGGTGGTTTTGGAAGTAGTTGACCTCGCGGCGGATGACCGGATCGGCGGGATTGCCGGCCAGGATTTCTTCGAGGGTGCGCACGACGCCGTGCTCCGGGGTATGGCGCAGTTGGTGGAGCAGGGGGATGACCCAGGCCGCCGCCGCCTCCTTGCTGTCGGGGTGAAGATGGTGGGCGAGGCTCCAGAGGTGTTGGCTGCCGTGATAGAAGTCCAGGGTTTTGGTCGCCTGGGAGAAGCGGTCCTCGATCATGTTCCAGATCCAGACGGCTCCGTCGGCAACGACGAGAACCTCTTTGGCGTAGGCCAGGCCGCACCGCATCGCCTCCGCCTTGAGCATGGCTCCGAGATCCACGACCTCGGTGTCCGGCGGGACGGCGACGACTTTCTTTTCGATGAGCATGCCGCGTCCGGAAGCGTTGGCCGCCTGGTCTTCGAGCCGGTAAACGACCGCGCTTTTGACCTCCTTCCAAGTGACTCTTTCCGGGGCGGGGGGGCCCGGCTTCGCGCCCCAGTCCACCCCCCGCTGGCGCGCCATCCAGCCATCGGCCATGATGACCAGGCTGAACGCCGGCTCCCGCGGCTTGGGCGGCGGGAAAGGCGGCAGATCCACCCCTTCGCTGTTCCCGGCAATGCGTTGCACGAGCGCGTGAATGGCGTCGTCGCTGATCGGGGAGCCCCAGCGCCGGGAGAGTTCGGCCGCTTTCTGGTAGGAACCCGCGACGGCGGAGTTATAGGTGAGCCGCTGCTCGAACTCCGGGCTCAGACGAGCCCATTTGGCCAGGCCCCATTGCTCGCGTGCCGGGCAATGCCAGTCGGCCGTCGCCTTCGAATGGCCGCGGATGGCGGTGATGGTCACGGTGCCCGATACCGTCATGAGGGTGAAGCTCGCCGCTTGCTGCCGCTTGAGCACCAGTCCGCTTTGCCCGCATACGGCGGGGATTCCATCGGCGGCTTCCTGGAGCCGCTCCTGGAGCCGTCTCCTCGTCCACTCGCGGCCTTCTTCGAGCACTTCCTGTTCGATCCGCAAAAGTGTCGCACTCATGGTTTGATAGGGAATAGGTAGATGTCCTTCTCGGGCACGGAAACACTGTGCTGGCGGTCCTGGCGGCCCCGGCCGCGGGTGGTGCCCACCCGGACCCAGTTGGCCGCCTGGTAACAGGTGCCGGCAAAGCGTCCCCGTTCCACAAAGGTCTCCAGCCACTCCAGACCCCGCCCGTATTTTTCCCGCCAATCGCGGCTGATGCGCCGCGCCGCGGCCCCCAGCAGATGGCTGGCCAAATGCGGCACCCGCACCCACGGGAAAATCAGAAACCGGGTGTTGTTGGCGATCGCGGCCAAGCCGGTTGCGGGGCAGAATCCCCGTTCCCGCAGATAGCCATCGCGGGCGGCGCAGCGCCAGGCGGGCGCGCCGAAGAGCAGGGCGGCCACTTCCCTGCCCGCGCGGTCCGTGGCCAAATACCCGACATTTTGTCCCACCACCCGCAGCCCCAGATAATGGTGGCGCGACAAATAATACGCCCATCGCCGGTGCGCCTCCGTCCCGGCTTTCACGACCTCCAGGCACGCCGGGCCCACCTCCCCGAAACCCGCCTCCAAACGCTCTTCGGGCGGGACTCTCGCGGGCAATCCAATGCCCGCCCGCGGTTTGCGGTAAGCTTCCCTCACGGGTGGCAAAGCGATCCAGCCCCGCTGCTCGATCTTGAGCAGAAAGCTGCGGGCGGCCAGATCCTTGGGTCGTCCCCCGCCGTCGCGCCAATCCCAGAGCGCGCACAACTCGCCGGCCAACTTGCGTCGGCTCCAGTCTGCGTGCTCCCCGATCCAGCCCGAGAGCCAGCGCACATTTTCCTCATCCACTTCACGTCCCTGAATTACAATTGGCCATCGCATGGCCGCATTTTGCTCTCAAAGAAAACGTAGTCCAGCTTTATCTGTAACTTTCGGAGATGCGCCC
>CAIKLQ010000304.1 GCA_903828255.1 uncultured Verrucomicrobiota bacterium | reverse complement strand
TGCACGTGCTCGACCTCAATGGCGATGGCCGGCCCGAAATCATCACCGGCTCGGCAGGGCTGCCGGATTGCATCGTGATCCCCAACTCGCGCACTCCCAATCCGCTAAGTCAGGCGCAATTTGGCGGTCCGGTTCATTTCGTGCTGACCGCGCCCTTCCAAAACCTCGCCTACGACACCTACCGCGACGGCTCGCAGGCCGGCGGGTTCATCGCCATCGGTCATACCGGCCCAGGCGGCGGGACGACGCCGGGCGGAGAGTCCTTCTCGGTGCTGCACCTCACGCAACCCGGCGCACGCGTCGCCGTGCCACTCGGTGACTTGGCCCCTGGTGCGGCTACCGGTGTCTCGCTCGACCTCGAAGTGCGCGTGTTCGGCGCGACCAACGCCCTGCTCGCCACCGGCGGAGGCGTCAACCCGGTCGGGCCCATCCGCGACCCGATCCCGCTGCGCTCCATTTGCGGGAAGCTCTTTTGCGTGTCCGGCGGCGTGACGCAGGGCATGGGCGGCTTCCTGGCTTCCGTCGTGATCAGCGGTCCCGGCTACTACTACAGCAACTCGGCGGTGACGTTGGCCAACGGGACTTACTGTGTGGACCTGCCCTTTGAGTGTGGTGGCATCTTCCCGATTAATACGATCATCACCGTCACCAGCACCGCGTGCCCGGGACAAGTTTTGAACGTGCCGCTTTGGACCTACTTCCAGACGGCGACGCTCCCGTCGCTTTATTGCGGCAACTGCAACGCCTGCACCAATGTTCAAAACACCATGAGTCTCTTCAGCGGCAGCGCCCCGTCCGGCCTTTTGCCCCTCGGCGCACTCGACTCGCAGTTCACCACTGGCAATCCGCCCTTCGCGAATGCCAATCCCTACGTCACCGGCCCGGACACTGGCTGGCTGGCCGACGGACCTAATTCGCGATGGATCGGCCCGGACCTCTTATTCAAGTCGTCCGCCGGCGTGTATTGCTACACGAACTCGTTCTACCTGCCCTGCACCAACAGCGCTTGGCTTCAGGGACTATGGACGTTGGCTGGCGCCGGCGGGAGCGTCCTGCTCAACGGCGCCGCCACGGGCATTTCTCTGAGCGGCTTCGGTCTGGAAACGAGTTGGCATCCCTTCAGCCTTACCAGCGGTTTCGTCGCCGGCTGGAACACGCTCGTCTTCTGTGTCACCAACCCGCCCAGTTCGGTCGGCCTGTCGTACAACCCCACCGGTTTGCGCACTGAAATCACCGGCACGGCCCACTGCTGCGCGGGCTGTGCGGAAATCCACTGCCCGACGAACATGGTCGTCGAAATCTGCACTAACGGCCCAGCGCCTTACGGCGTAGTGGTGAATTATCCCCCGCCCGCCGCGTTCGGCCATTGCGGCGTCATCACGAATCTCGTTTGCGTCCCACCGAGCGGCGGTTTCTTCCCGCTGGGCACGAATCTGATTGTCTGCACCACCAGCGATTCGCTCGGTAACTCAGCCACTTGTTCCTTCAAGGTCATCGTGCTGCCGGACTTCACTCCCCCGATTGTGCAATGTCCGCCCGTTAATACCGTTGTCACTGGTTGCCCCCCGCTCATGCCGAACTTCACCACGAACGTCACCGCCGTGGACAACTGCTCCACCCCCGCGCAGATCACCGTCACGCAAACCATCCCGCCCGGCACGCCGTTGCCCGGTGGTCAGACCGTTGTGGTCATTCATGTCTGCGACGCGGCCGGCAATTGCCGCGACTGCGACGTTATCATCAATGCCGTTCCCACCGGCGGCAACCCGACTATCACCTGCCCGGCCAACCTCGTGCTCCTGACTTGCACCACCAGCGCGGTGGCCAACTTCACGGTGCTGGCCAGTAATTACACGGGCACGGTGGTTTGCACGCCGCCTTCAGGCAGCGTGTTCCCGCTCGGCGCCACTTGGGTGACTTGCACGGCGACCAATACTTGCGGCGGGGTGGCAACCTGTTCCTTCTCGGTCACGGTCCGCCCGCCGCCGGGCCGCTGGAATTGCTGGCAGGTGGGGATCGGGATTCCGTTCACGTTGGTGAACGGCGCGACCACTTCCTTCCACCCTGTGGACACGGGCGGAGTCGCCGGGACGACGCTGAGCCTGCTCCCGGTTCCCGGCGCCACGAACAGCGGTTTGCTGCTCCAACCCGGTACGGCGTCGGCGATCACCTTCACCACTGTGCTCGACTTCACCGCGCCCGTCGGCGCGGGATTCGACTTGGTCCTGCCACCCGATCCCGCGCATTCCAACCAGCCGACCACCCTGAGTGTGCGCAACAAAGGCAAGAAGGGTTACTGCGTGAAGACGCAGAAGTTCTATGACGATTCACCGAGCGCCTTGATGCGCGGCTACCCCGTGAACACGAATGGCGACTTGCTCGACCCACTCAGTTTCACCTTCGCTGAAGTTGATGCGAACGGCGTGTTCGACATCGGCTTTCAACCCGGGGTGACGAACTGCCATATCACCATTGATTTGGATCTCAAGACCGGCACCGTGAGCGTTGAGTTCCCCGGCCCGATTGTGCCGGCCACTGATCGTAAAGGCTGGGACGGCTGCATCTACGGTCCGGATCGCCCGATCAAGAAGCCCACCTCGCGGGTAACCGTGATTCCGCCTGCGCCACCCGGCGTGCCGCCGATCACGGATCGTTACCTTTACGCGAGCGGTGTGGCGGAATTGCCAATCGAAGACCCGTCGTTGAGCACCCAGAGCGCGAGTAAGCCCCCGCGACGTTGGGGCGACGGCCATGTGACGCTGATCAAGGCCTACGATGACGACAGCGTCGAATTCCTTGCCGGTGGCGATGGCGGCGGCGTCCATGTGGACCTCGGCACCGCGAATTCCTTCGACCTACGTCTGACGAAGTTCGAGACGAACGCGCTGCCCGGCGAGGAATTGCTCACCCGCACGCTCGGCCCGATCCGCGGGCTGACCAACCGCCCGCCCCCGCCGTTTCTGGATGCCTGCTTGCTCAAGGCTTCGTCCGCGGGCGTGGAAGGTTCGGCGGACTTCAGCAACCTCGATTCGCCCACTGTCCGGGTACAGGTCTTGAGCGGCGGGGTGCTGGTTGCGGAGCGAGTCGGCGTGGCTGCGGAATTGGGCCATACCCTGTTCACGCTGCCGACCTGGCCGGAGCAACTCGGCAAACTCGGCGGCCCCACGCCCTGCCGCCGCATCAAGATCAAACAGCTTGGCCTGATCACGCTGCCGGCCAGTGGCGGATTGCCGCCGCAAGAGGTCATCGGCGATGAATGTCGCGTGCTGGCCGAAACCCCGCCGGGGACCCCGCATCCCGATTGCTACAGCGGCTTTGAGTTCATCGCGACCGCAGGCGCCGACTGGGGCGTCAGCAATCTGCTCATCACCCCGGCCTGCACGCCCGTGCCGCTGGTTGTGACGCGCGGCCCCGCTGGCATCACCGCGACCTGGGTTGGTGATGGCTTCCGCCTGCAAGGCGCGGTGACGCTCGCCGGGCCGTGGCTGGATCTCGGCGTCGGCAGCCCGGTGACGCTGCCGCCCAATCATCCGGCGCGTTATTTCCGCCTGCTGTGTAACTGAGCCGAGCCAAGCAATTCGGGCAGAGCCAGCTAACGACCCATGAAATTCCGCAAGCGCCAGAGCGCAGCAATGCCTCTGGCGCTTGCGGTCAACTTGGGCGCGGAAGTTCTCCCATGAGCGCGAGTTTGGAACCACCGACTCTGGACTCACCGGGCGCAGGTTTGCCCGCGCTGCAGTCGCTTTTCTCGCGATTCGTTTTGGCGGTGGCGAGCGCAGTTGACTCACGCGAGTCGGCTTTGCGGCGGTTCAATACCGAAGCCGGGCGCATCCGCAAGTTGGTGGACCCGATGGACGAAACCGTCGGCGCGCGGCGGGTGCTGGTGCCGAGGCTGCTGGGGCTGGAGGACAGCAGTCGCTTCTGGTCGCCCTTCATGGTCGTGGAACATCTTGTGATCGTGGATACCAACATGTTTCGCATCATGACCGACCTGGTGGCTGGCTACATCGCCGTTGGACCGCTCTTCAATGTTGATGTTAAGCGTCATATCAGTTCATCAGTTGTTCCAGTTGCCTCCGGCACTCGGCCAGTTCGGCGGCGAGCTGGTGGTATTGTTCCCGGCACACCGTCAGCTCGGGATCCGGCAGCGCGGGTTCGGCCAAGGGATCGGCCTGCAACGCCGCGACCTCCTCGGCCTCAGCGTCCAGCACCAGGCGGTTCTGGTAATCCGCCAGCACTTGCATTTGGGTTTGCAGGGCGGTCATGTGTTCGCTCAAGGTGGCGCTGCCAAACGGCCCAATCAGATGTAGGTCCATGTGTAGTTCTTTCGTTTCATTTGCCCGTTTCCGCGGCGGCGGCGGATTCGGTCACAAGGCGGACGGTGTGCCGGCTGCCCAGCACGCTCGCCACGTTGCCGCATTGCCAGCGCCGCCCCAGCTTGGTGCGACTGCCGTTGGTATTGAGCCAGCCGGCAATCGCTTTGTACGACTGGCCCGCGGTGCGCTGCGCGACCATCGTGTACAGCCATTCCCGCTCGGGCAGGTTAGGAAGCAGCGGTTTGGAAAGCAACGCCCCGTGCGCCTGTACCAGCGCCCCGGCGACGGCTTCGGGCGGCGTGTCCTTGCCGCCCCAACACAAGGCCCGCGGGCCGCCTTCGTGGTGGCCATCGGCGAACACG
>CAIKLQ010000303.1 GCA_903828255.1 uncultured Verrucomicrobiota bacterium | reverse complement strand
TTATTCCATCAGTCAATTATGAAATTTCGTCCAATACAGTGGCGTGCCTTTGCCATTTACTCAACCGGAAACCTAAACTCGCTGGAGGGTGTCTTGCGCCCTCGCCCGGTTCAATTTCAGTGATGGAATTTAAAACGCCACTTGATACCGTCATCGCTGAAAAAATGCTCAAGTTCCCATTGCTCGGTGAAGAATTGCCAGACCGATGGAATCTACGCTTAACCCGCGAATTCGACATGACGAACGACAGTCATCTTTTCAAGGCGGAGCGAGCCACAGAACGCCTACCTCTTTTTGAGGGAAAAATGATTCATCAGTTTGAATGTCATTCGGATGCAACTCGATATTGGGTTTCCGAGAGGGAAGCGAGGAAAGCTCTCATTGGCAATAAACCTGACGGTAAAGCACTTCTTGATTATCAGAACTACCGGTTTGCACATCGTGCCATTGCCAGAAGCACGGATTCACGCACTATGATAGGCACAGTGCTTCCTTCGTCTGTGTTTGTTGGTCACTCATTAAATGTTAGTAAAGGGGTGATAGCTGGATATTTTCTCTTATATGTTTCAGCATTGTTTAACAGTTTGGTTTTTGACTTTTCGCTTCGGCAACGGGTCTCGGCAAATCTGACGATGTTTTTCATTTATCAACTTCCAGTTCCGCGCTTGTTAGAAACGGATTCCGCATTTCTCCCAATCGTAAAACGGGTGGCCCAGCTGATTTGCACCACACCAGAATTTGACGCATTGGCAAAGGAGGTTAGCGTCGCACTCAAATTGCCAAACGCCGCCGTGAAGGGCGTTATAGACGCCGCTGCCCGCAACAAATTACGGGCAGAAATTGATGGCCTTGTCGCTCACCTCTACGGCCTGACTGAATCCGAGTTCTCTTATATTTTGACAACCTTTCCACTTGTCACGCAAGATATGAAAGCGGCAACGCTAGAAGCGTATCGCAATTTGCCACATGAGTTGAGTAGATCATAAACATCGGGCTTAAAATGAAACACCGCTTCTTTTGAAGCGAAACAAATAGCAAGTCGAATTATGCCAAAAGCAAAAACACATGTTACGCCCAAAACGGGCACGATTTTTGAAAAAAAATTCCTTGGGCGGAATTACAAGATGACCGTGGTTAAATCAGATGGCGTGGTAGCTTACAGCGTTGCTGGTCAGCAGTTCAAGAGTCCGTCAGCCGCTGCAAAGAGTATCACAAAACACGATGAAAACGGTTGGAAGTTTTGGGGTATTGATTCGCCCAACTCGTGAATTCAACTGGTGCGTTCTATGTCAAGCGCCGCTGCGTTTGCAGTCGTGAAACGGGCGGCGCAGTTGATTTGCACCACACCGCAATTTGACGCGCTGGCCAAGGAAGTCAGCACCGCGCTCAAATTGCCCGCCGCCGCCCGCGCCAAGCTCCGCGCCGAACTGGACGGCCTCGTTGCCAGCCTGTACGCCCTGACCGAATCCGAGTTCGCCCACATCCTCACCACGTTCGCCCTTGTCGCCGAGGGCGTCAAAGCCGCCGCGCTGGAGGCGTATCGAACCGTGGCGAAAGGTGAGTTGAAATGAAACCCATCTTCGCCGCAATAGACCGGGATCTGGCGCGGCACTACGGTTTCACGGCGGAGGAGTTGGACTCCATCCTGAATTACGACATCAAATACCGCCTGGGCCGCGACACCGAAACTGAGGAGGAATCATGACAATCGCACCCGTCGTCGCTCAACCCCGGTTCGGCCCCTTCGCCGATACCGAGGTGAGCATTTACTGCGACGAGAGCCGCCACGAGGGCCAGCGCCACCAGCAATTCATGGTCATCGGCGGCCTGTGGTTGCCCCGCGACCAGCGCGGGGAGATTCTGGCCGGTCTGCGCGAAATCCAAGCCCGCCACGGCATCACCGGCGAGTTAAAATGGGGCAAGGTCAGCCGGACCAAGCTTCCCGGCTATCAGGAAATCGTGACGTTCCTCGCCGCCCGGCCCGATGTCCATTTCCGTTGCATCGTCGTGGATAAATCCAAGGTGGATCACGACAAGTATTTCAAAAACGACCGGCAGTTTGGGTTCTGGGTGTTTTATTGGCATTGCCTCAAGCAGTGGATGGGCAACGGGAACACGTATTTTGTCTCGCTTGATTTCAAGCCGGAAAGCCTCAACTCCGGCCCGCGCCGGTTGCGTGAAGTTTTGGAAAATGAGTGCATCAAACGCGGCTGGCTAAAGTCACTGGATTGCGTGGACTCACGCGAGAATCTGTTTTGCCAAGTCGCCGATATTTTCATCGGCGCGGTGGGTTACGAACAAAATGGCTTGTCCGGCAGTCCCGCCAAACAGGCATTGGCCGCGCACATTGCCGCCCAGTACCAACGGCAAGATTTGAAGGGTTCCGATTTGCCCAGCCGCCATCGCCTCAACATCTGGCGGATCTGGTCGTGAGCGATAACCACCCAGCGCCAGCCCCCGCGCCAGCACCGGCACCCGCGGCAAGTCCCACGCCACCGCCACCGCCGCCAGCAGCCCCACCACCGGTGGATTTGAAACCCCTGTTGCTGCCGGCAGAGTGGACGATGGCGCAGTTGGAGGCCGAGGCGCGGAAGGTCTATTTTGAGGACCTGGTGCCGAATCCACCGCAATCACCCATCTACCGCTGGCTGGACACAATGCTTTTGACAGTCGCCGGCACAGAAGGCGGATTTCAAAAAGTTTTTGGCGAAACCACCGGTTGGTCAACGTATCATCATTACAAGACCGGAGTATTGGACAGGGAGCGGCTGCGGCGCGTGCGCTGGATTCGGCCCGTTCTGGAAATGCGGGTTCCCAGGACAAAAATTTATGTCAACAACCATTCGATGAAGCCCCGGCAGTTCGGGGCCAAAGCGGAGGTTGAGAAGAAACGTTTGTTTATCACCACCGGGGCCGAGCTGTTATATCTGATTTCGTTGGTCCATATTAAGCCCGGCCCAGGCTTGGCGCTGGCGACGGCCTACGCCCCCAACGGTCCAGATTTGCGCGAAATGTTGAAAAAGCACGGAACCACGTTGCTCGGGCCATGAGGTCCTGAAAAAGGGAAGCCCCGCGAAGTGCGCGGGGCCTTGATTCGCTGCACACTAAGGTGCAGGATTTTCCTGCTACCGTTTCCAGCAGCATCGAATACACTAAACCGCTTTGTGTTCATGCTTGCAAGCAGGGATTTTCTGTTGACATGTATGTTCAAGCAAACAAATCAGTTGCGACGAAAAATAATCCGTCCTCGCCCCGGCGGCTGTCCGGTGGAAATTCATTGGCTCTGCCGCGGTTGGCGGTCCCCTGAACATCCGCGCCGGCTTTTTGCGCGCGTTGGGCGTCCCCTTTTTTCCCTCACAACTGCCACTGCCGCCACTGACTAAATATGCCTCGCCTCCACAAATACCGCGACAAAAACGCCTGCTACGTGCTCACCGCCATTCGCGGCGCGGTCATCACCTACCAACTCACGCCAGAAGGCGAGAAAAGACTGACCGATGCCGGTATCGCCTGCGGTCAGAAATTCGAGCGGGCCTTCCTGCTGGACCTTTACCGCAGCGGCGACGCCTTCACGCGCGGCACCGGCGTTGACGATCCGGCGCTGGCCAGCCAGTTGGAAATGGATTTCCCCAACGACCCCCATCCCGAAACCGCTTTCCCCGCGTGCGACGTTTGCCGGAGCGTCAACGACCTCCATCTCACGCTCACCGGCAAACCGACGGCTCTCGTCGCCCAAATCCAGTGCGCCGAGTGCAGCGTTCTGCCCAACGCCGCCCGCCCGGAGTCCATCATCCCGCTCGGCTTGCTTTCCCGGCCAATTCTTTCCCGCCTCTTCCAGATCAGGCCCGTGGCTCGCAAAAGCCCCGGCGTGAATCAGTTCGAGGAATTGCTCCGCGCCGAGTTTGAATCCAAGTGGGAGGCCTTGCGCAAGCAGCGCCGTCCTTTGCAGGAGTCCCTTTTCGACACCAACGTGCCCGGCGGGCTCCCTTTAGACTGAGAGACTCAATGCTATCAGTCGCCCCACAATTGAGGAACTTCGCTGCATGATTGAGCAAATCGAGGCCGAGGTTTTTCAGGGCTTTCAAACGAAAGGCTACAGCCGTCCGGCCCGCTTGACGTGTCGCCGGCTCAATGGTCAACCGCTTGAGGTGTTCATCAAATTTGCCGGCGGCGTGCGGGACCACTATTTTGGACTCTGCGCCGAGTTGTTGTGTTCCGCCATCGCCAGGCAACCAGGGTTTTTGACACCTGAGCCCTACATCGTAAATCTGTCGCCCGAGTTTCTCGCCGGTGCGCCCAAAGGCGCGAAAGACCTGATTTCCCGCAGTCTCGGTTTGAATTTTGGCACCGTCGCCGTTGGCTCCGGTTATGGTGTCATGCCCACAGAGCCGCGCCTACCCACGGACCTTCGCAAAATTGCTGCCGAGATTTTTGCCTTCGATGTCCTGATACAAAACTTCGACCGCAAGTGGGACAATCCCAACCTCCTCTGGAACCGGAAGCGCATCGTGCTCATAGACCATGAAAGTGCCCTAAACCCGATCCTGCAATGGCCGGATCTCAGCTTTGCCCGGCTGGATTTGGATAAGTTTTATGACCACGTTTTTTATTCGGCAATTTCACCGGCAGACGCCGATTTTCAACGCCTTGTCACGGTTTTGCAGACGCTGACCCCGGCGGTGGTGGATGGATTTTTTGCGCTGCTTCCGGGTGTCTGGCGTGATGAAACTGCTTTATCCAAGGTCAAGGATTATCTATCTTTCCTCGTGGATAATCGCCAGCCGGTGTGCGAGCTTATCCGCGAAAGAATTTCATGAAATCGCCGTTCAGCTATGTGGTTTTGCGGTATATGCACGACGTGTTCACGCGCGAGTTTGTGAACATCGCCGTCGTGGTTTACTGCTCGCGGGCCGGCTTTCTTCAAATGAAAGGCGTTACCCGCCTGAAGCGGGCGCTGGGATTGTTTCCGGGAATGGATCGTGGCAGCGTTCTGAAGACGCTCCGCTTCATGGAGTCGCGCTTTGCCACGTATCAAAAGTCGCCCCAACAAGCCTTGGAATTTGAAACTCTGGACGCCGGCAGCATCGCCAAATCCGTTTTGCCATCCGATGACAGTTCCTTGCAATGGTCGGTAACGGGCGGTGGCGTGACCGACGACCCGGCGCAGGTTCTGGAGGAACTATTTGAACGCATGCTGACGCGGCACGAGGACAAGCACCCCGCAGTGCGCCGCACCGATGAAGAAGTGTGGCAGCCATTTGCAACCGCCCTTGAAGCTCGCGATCACCAAATTTTGTCGAATTTGCACGAGCAAGAGCTTTGCGCCGGTAGTTTTCGTCACCGGTTTGAACACGCTTGGCAACCATCACAGGGGCCGCTGCATTTGTTCCTGCCGTTGAGTTTTGACTTGGTGGACCCATCCGGGATCGTGGACAAAGCCATCGGGTGGAACGGTCGAATCCGACTCCTGCGGAAGTCCACACCGAATTTCAGGGCCTTTCTGCTTATCGGGAAGCCGGCAGAGCAAACACACGAGTCAGCCTACACCGAAGCCAAGGAGTTGTTGGAATCCGACCGTGACCCCGAGCGGAAGATCGTGCCTGAGGAGCAGGCGTCGGCGTTTGCAGAGGAATTTTCTCAAAGCGTGATCTCGTCGAACTGAAATCTTGGTTCAATTCCCCTCCACGCGTCATCAAGCTCGCACCAATCTCACCGCCCCGCTCCGGCTTTTCACGAGCGCCCCGAACTTCGCCAGCATCGCCTGCGCGGCGTGCGAGATGACCGGCCGCGTGTCGCCCTTGTCGTAACCGGTTTGCGTGGTGCCGACGTTCTGATATTTGAGCCCTTCGCCCGCCGGGCTGGCCGTCCGGTCCACCAGCAGAAGTTCCCGCGCCATCTCGCAGGTCGCGTCGCGGACGGCTTTCGGCACGACGCTGGCAGAGACAAACGGGCTGGTCAACAGCAGCACGGCCAGCACCGAGGCCGGCGCTTTGTCCGGGTCGCGGCAGTTCACGCGCGGCCATTGCAACGCCTGCGTCTCGCTGGCCCGGCTGCCGCCGAATTGGTATTGCGCATCAATCAGCCGCGTCGCCCACACCAGCGCCGTTTCCGGCGCGTCGGTCAGCGCCGCCGCCGTGATCCACGCCGACGCATACAGATGCCCGTCGAAATACGCCGAGCACTCGGCCACGTCCGCGTACGCGTTCGCGTCCCCCTTGC
>CAIKLQ010000302.1 GCA_903828255.1 uncultured Verrucomicrobiota bacterium | reverse complement strand
CTCTCCCGGTTGGTGCGGAACCGGAACTACAAGATTGTACTGAGCGGCGAAGGCGCGGATGAGTTTCTCGGGGGCTACGACATTTTCAAGGAGGCCAAAGTGCGCCGGTTTTGGGCGCGTCAGCCAGCCTCCACTCGCCGGCCGCGGTTGTTTGAGAAGCTCTACCCGGACATCCAAGGCTTGGGCGGCAGCGGCAGCGCGATGCTCGCGGCCTTCTTTCGGGAAGGGTTGACCGAGGTCGAAGCCCCGGATTACTCGCACCGCATCCGGTGGCGCAACACCCGCCGCACCCGCCGTTTCTTCTCGGAGGACTTGAACGAAGCCGTCCGCCGCGATCCTGCTGGCGGGCAGCATCGGGTGTTTTACCCGGAGAAATTTCCCCAGTGGGGGCCGCTGGAGCGTAGCCAGTATCTGGAAATCTCCATTTTCCTTTCGCAGTACCTACTCTCAGCGCAGGGGGATCGGATGGGCATGGCTCACTCCGTGGAAGGCCGCTTTCCGTTCCTCGATCATCGCGTGGTTGCGTTTTGCAACCGGCTGCCCGCCCGGCTGAAGCTGCGCGGGCTTCAGGAAAAATACCTACTCAAGCAACTGGGCCGGGAATTTCTGCCGCCCGAAATCTGGCACCGCACCAAGCGCCCTTATCGGGCGCCGATCCACCGCAGTTTTTTCGATGGTGCACCCTTGGATTACGTCCGGGAGCTCCTGTCCCTGGCCGCCTTGCGTTCGGCGGGTCTTTTCAATCCCTTGGCGGTGGCGCAACTCGTGGCCAAGATTGCATCGAACCGGCCCGTGAGTGAGACGGACGAAATGGCCTTGGTCGGCGTCATTTCCAGCCAGTTGGTTCACCGGCAGTTTGTGGACCGCTTCCCGCAGGTGCGGGTGCTCGGCGATGGCGATGATGTCAAAGTGGTGCATCGGAAGCGGGAACGGCTGCCGTCCTCCTAACTCCAATGGGTTTCCCTACTGAGACTAACAGTTGCCTCGAACTGGGAGGGCGCGCCCCGCTATGCGCGCCGCGAGTGGATGATGTTGATAATAGCTTGCCGATGGCGCTCTGAGTTAGGCTCAAGACCCGCAGGGATGGGACGAATTGTACAAGTCCCAAGTTTCTAAAAGTAGCGAACCGTCAGGGACTCCTGTAAGCGTCCCTCCGAATATTCCTGCATGAAATGGCGACTGGTCGAACGGCGAAACATCTGGTGGCCCACGCGCTTTGGGTGGGCTTGTCTGCTGTTGCCTACCGTGGCGTCTTTGCTGGGATGGTGTATCTGCGGTGAAGCTTTCCTGTCCCCGACCGTTCGTTTGCCCGCCGCCCTGTTGGTGGTCGAGGGGTGGGCGGGTCGCGATAGCTTGCCGGCCGCCCTCCAGGAATTCCAAACCGGCGGTTACCGCCTGCTGGTCACTAGTGGCGGTGCAACGGGTGGCAGTTGGGCTGTGCGGAACTGGAACTACGCTGAGCTGGCCGCCCAGGAACTCGGGCGCCACGGCCTGCCCAACGAGCAATTGCTCGTTGCTGCTGCAACCGAATCCGATGACCAGCGCACCTATCACGCCGCGCTTGCTGTCCGGCGGGCTTTGGCGGCACAGGGCGAACTGCCTGCCGCCATCAATGTCTGGACTCGCGGTGTGCACGCCCGCCGCAGCCGCCTGGTGTTCGCCAAAGTGTTTGGGAGCCAGACCCGCGTGGGGGTCTTTGCCTGGTCACCCGCCGGCTCGTTGGTCAAACCCTGGTGGCGTTCGAGCGAACGCGCGCGGGCTTTTCTGGAGGAAACGGTCGGCTATGGCTTTGAACGCCTGCTTAATTCCGGACGTTGGGGCAGCGGCGGCAATAGCTGAGGCTTGTAATTGTGATAGCCCTCACTGAACTCCCGTCGCCGCGTCTCGGCGGCGCGCGGAAACCCGCCTCGCACCTAAACATTTTCAGCATTCTTGTTCTCGCCTCTGTCCCCCGCCCTCGGTCCGTAGTCAGTGGTCTTGAGGTCTTCATCTCAGAGCCTGTTTGAAAAGTCCCACCTCGGTCGTAGCAGCCGACGTAAGGAGGCTCAAATCTCTTGGTGTTTGGCTACGACCGCCGGTACCCGATTGATGCCTCCAAGATCCAACGCGACCTCGGCTGGACGACCTCGCACAAATTCGAGGACGGCCTCCGTGAAACCATCCGCTGGTATCTCGACCATCAGGCTTGGGTGCATGCGGGGTTGCCGCAGTAGCCTAAGTCACGTTTCCCTTGAGGGCTTTGTGTTCTTGTCGTTCGCGGGTCCGTAGTCCGTGGTCTCATTTCAATTTTCTATTTTCAGTTTTCCTTGGCCCGTGAAGTGCCAAGCTACTTCACCGGGCAGTTTTTCAGCTTTTTTTTATGGCCCTTGCTGTTGCCGCTTTCGTGGGTATTTGGTTTTTCAAAACGGCGGTTTCGCAGGACAAAAACCCCTGGTTGGGATTCCTGGTGGGGGCCGGGGCCGCTTGCGGCGGCTTCCTCTGGGCGGGCTGCTTCCCGCAACTGACGAGCCTGGGTGGGCTGCTGACTGGCGGCCTGCTTGCGGTCACCCGGTTGGTGGTTTCGGTGGGAGCGGGGCTTCTCGTCGCCGCTAGCGTCCGCGCCAACCTCTATCCCGATGGCAAACCAGCCGCCGGTGATATTCTGGCCACCGGGCTCATGCTGGTCGCCGCCTATCTGATCCCACTCATTTCCCATTCGGGTTAATCGTCCTGGCGCCCCGCGCGGAGCTTCTGCAGTTATGCCGGCTTTGGCCTCCCGCGTCCAATGGGTTTGTTCTTTGCCGTTTCTAACCTCCGTCGTTCAATATCGCATCCAGATAATTCCTGCTTTCTGTTTTCAGCTCTCAACTTTCGGTTTTGATTTATGAACATTGCAATCATCGGTCTCGGTTACGTCGGCCTCCCGCTCTCCCTCCAATTCGCCCGCTCCGGCGTCAACGTCCTCGGTTTGGACATTGATTCGGCCAAGGTCGAAGCCCTCAATGCGGGCCGCAGCTACATCAAACACATCCCGTCGGCAGCTATAACTGACCAACTTCAGGCGCAGCGTTTCTTCGCCTCGACCGACTTCAGCCGCGTTGCAGGAGTTGAGGCCGTCATCATCTGCGTGCCCACGCCCCTGAACAAAAACCGCGAGCCAGACATCTCCTACATCCTCGACACCGGCCGCGCCATTGCCCCTCATCTGAAGGGGAGGGCGGGCGACTCGCCGAACGGTTCCCCTGTTGGAAGTAAACTCGTCGTCCTCGAATCCACCACCTACCCGGGCACTACCGACGAAGACCTCCGCGCCGTGCTCGAATCGGGTTCAGGTTTGAAAGCTGGAACGGATTTCCATCTCGCCTTCTCCCCAGAACGCGAAGACCCCGGGAATCCCGACAGCAAAGTCGCCGCGATCCCCAAAGTCGTGGGCGGCTACACGCCCGCCTGTCTGGCGCAGGCGGTCGCACTTTACTCGCGGGCCATCAAGACCATTGTGCCCGTCTCTTCCTGCCGCGCCGCCGAGGCCACCAAGCTATTCGAAAACATCTTCCGCAGCGTCAACATCGCGCTCGTCAACGAACTCAAGGTGGTTTATAGCGCCATGGGCATTGACGTCTGGGAGGTTATCAACGCCGCCAAGACTAAACCATTTGGCTTCATGCCGTTCTATCCCGGGCCGGGGCTGGGTGGGCACTGCATTCCGATTGATCCGTTCTACCTCACCTGGAAGGCGCGCGAGTACGGGCAGAACACCCGGTTTATCGAACTTGCTGGCCAGGTCAACACGGCCATGCCGCACTATGTGGTGGAACGCGTCATTGAGGCCCTCAACTCCCAGCGCAAACCCGTCAGCGGCTGCAAAATCCTCGTTCTCGGCCTGGCCTACAAACCGAACGTGGACGATGAACGCGAATCGCCCAGTTACGAATTGATGAACCTGCTCACGGCGCGCGGCGCGGAGGTGGCTTATCATGATCCCTACGTGCCGGTCATCAAGCCGACGCGTGAACATGCCCATTGGGCGGGGACCAAATCAGTCACCTGGAACCGGGAAACCATTTCCGCCTTTGATCTCGTCCTACTGGCTACGAACCATGCTTGCGTCAACTATCAGGAACTGGCGGACTGGTCCCCGTGCATTGTGGACACGCGCAACGCCTTGGCTTTGGTGGCGACGAAATCCGGTCAGGTGTGGAAAGCGTGAACCTCCCCCCTCCACAATTCTATTTGGAGAAGGGAAACCACAGATGGACCCAGGTTCTTCCGGGAAAAAGCGTTCGCCCTCCGGGTGATTCCCGTTCGTTTCGTAACTTCTTCTGATCGGTGTCCATCGGTGGTTTCAATTGCTCTTTTTAGGTTAAGGCTTTCCGCCTTTCAACGTTCCAACTCTTGCATTTTACATTTGACTCTCTTGCACAACGTGGCAATTTTGCCCCTGTCAACGCCATTGCCGCGCAATGGGATGTTGACCGGCAAAAACACAGTCGACCGCGGGCGGCGCTCGCGGGACTTGGGGGCGGCGCTCCTGAGTCAGGGGGTGTGGCTGCTTCCAAAGTTTCGTTTGGGCCTTTCCCGGTGGGAAGGGGTGTAATTCCAGCCGCGTGCGAACGCGACTGGTGGACATCTATAACCATCAACCGCCTGTCGAGCGATCACCGGCGGATAAATGGCTGGGCACATAAACCCGGCCAGGAAGGACCAAATGCACGACGAGAAAACCGTCCAGCGCTTCATCGAACTCCGCGCCAGCGGCTGGACCTATGCCCGGCTGATGACCGAACTCAACGTCACCAAGCCTACCCTCATTGCCTGGAGCCGGAAACACCAGTTCCAGATTCAAAACCTCAAGACCATCGAGCTGGAAGCCCTCGGCGAAAAATGGCTGCACTCCATCACCGACCGGGTCAGCGCGCTGGGAGAACAACTCCGCAAGGTCGAAGCCGCGATCGGTCAGCGGGACGTGGACGAGCTGACCACGCCCCAGCTCTATGGGCTGGCGCGCAGCCTGCGCCGCCAGATCGGCCAGACCATCGGTTCGTCTGGGTTCACTGTCCCCGTCGCGGAAATCCCCGCCGATGAATACCACGACCAGGTCCAGGATTGGCGGGCATGACCTCGGGGCTTTACCTTTCCAAACTTTTCTTTGGTAAAGAAAAGGTAAAGAAAAAGTAAAGTGCCCCTCGTTAGTGGCCCCGGCGTCTCGCCTGTGGTCCGTAGTCAGAGGTCCGTAGTCTTGCATTGCAACTTTCAGTTTATTGAGAAATTCGCGGTTAGAAATTTCCGCTATCTGCCTTTGAAACGTCACCTGCATCGGAAAGCCACGCGGTTCAACCTGTGCCGTCCGTTTCGGAATCTGGATCGCTCCTGCCTGCGCGGACGTCGGCGTGGTCCGGACGACTTGTCCCAGGCGTTCACCGCCTTCGGTCGCGCCATTCGCGCCCATCGCCGGCTCGCCCGCCTTGCGCCGGAGTTCTTTGACTCGGCGCTGGTGGAGCG
>CAIKLQ010000301.1 GCA_903828255.1 uncultured Verrucomicrobiota bacterium | reverse complement strand
GCTACGGCGATGGGGTTTGCGAGGACCCCAAGAAAGTGGAGGGCCTGCTCCGGGACTTCTGCGGGGAGGAAAAGCGCGCGATCAAAGTGCTCGTTACCTGCTTGCAGGTGGGCGTGGCCGAAGAATTGCGCCGCGCCCAGAACGGGGTGCCTTTGGAACTCCTGCTGGGGCAGTTGACGGAGCGGTTGCATGACGAGTCATGGGCTGACGGGGTTGCCCGGTGGGGCGTGGAATCCTGGGCGGTGGCCTTGGGGAAACTGCGCCCGGCCGAACTTGGGGGGACGGCTCAACTAGGTCAGGACGGTCAGGCTGTCAAGACTCGAACACCTCCCCCAATTCTAGGCGGCGTTTCGGCAACCGCGGCCCCGCGGGCTGGGCAAGTTAGCCTGCGGCAGGATGCCGCTGGCGGAGCAGCCGCAGCCCCCGGTCGTGGGGTGACAGCGGACTCGGCGCCGCCTGGCATGGTGCTGATTCCGGCGGGGAGTTTCACGATGGGGGACAGTTTGGACGGCGACACTGACGCGCAACCTTTGCACTCGGTGTCTGTCTCGGCGTTTTACCTGGACAAGTATGCCGTGACGAAGGCGCTGTGGGATGAGGTTCACACCTGGGCGGTCAGGCATGGCTACAGTTTTGACGACGCGGACAGCGGGCAGGGAAAGGCGGCGAACCACCCGGCACATTCGATGACGTGGTATGATGCGGTGAAGTGGTGCAATGCGCGGAGCGAGAAGGAGGGCAAAGTGCCGGCCTATTACACGGATGCGGGGTTGCGTGAGCGGTATCGGAGTGGGCAGGTGGCGCCGGATGTGGATTGGAGCCGCGGGTATCGGTTGCCGACGGAAGCGGAGTGGGAGAAAGCGGCGCGAGGCGGCGCGAGCGGGCGGCGGTTTCCGTGGGGCGGAACGGACAACATCACGCACAGTCGGGCCAACTATAACAGTTCGGCTGACTACCTTTACGACACGAGCCCGACGCGGGGTTACCATCCGAACTTCCAAGCTGGCGGCAGGCCTTACACGAGTCCGGTGGATTATTTTGCGCCGAATGGGTATGGGCTTTACGACATGGCTGGGAACGTATGGCAGTGGTGTTGGGATTGGTATGGAGCTTATACGGGCAGCGCGCAAAGTGACCCCCGTGGCCCCGCTACAGGCTCGTACCGCGTGGATCGGGGCGGCAGTTGGATCGGCTACGCGATCAACTGCCGGGCGGCGCGCCGCGGCGACTACAACCCGACGGTCCGGTACTCCTACGTAGGTTTCCGTTCCGCCCTGCCCCCAGGTCAGTGAGCTGACAGAACAGGGAGCGGAGCGGCCACAGCCGACCAACCGGAACGAGCGGAGCGAGTGGAGGTGGGCGGGTGTGAGCCGCGGAGCGGGCCCGGGATTACCTGGCGTGTAAAAACGGGAACCCGAGAAGCCCGCGCAGCGGTCGCGATTTTTTGAGGAAGAGCACGAGAAAGCGTCATGCAACGGAAACGGTTTTTATTGCCGGTCAAGAACCTGCCTGCTCCCGAGGCCGAGCGGAACGCGTTGCTGCGTTCGCACCCGGTGGTGGTGGAGCCAGAGTTTGTGGTGGATGGGGAGAACTAGGAAAGAGCAACAACGATGAATGAACTATTGAAAACGGGACAGTGCGTCACAATTGAGTCTTCCGGGGGAAGCTGCGAAGTGGTGCAATTCCTGGGCGGCGGCGGTCAGGGTGAGGTCTATCGCGCCAAGCTCGGCGACGAAGATCTGGCGCTGAAGTGGTATTACCCCCACGCGGCCACCCCGGAGCAGCGGCAAGCGCTGGAAACGCTGGTCAAGAGCGGTCCACCCACCGACAAGTTTCTTTGGCCTCTGGCCCTGGCCGTCGCGCCTGCCAAGGCCACCCTGCCGGGGTTCGGCTATGTGATGCGGCTGCGCGAGCCGCGTTACAAAGGAATCGTGGACCTGATGAAGCGGCGCATAGATCCGAGTTTTCGGGTTCTGGCCACCGCCGGGTTGCAACTCGCCCACAGTTATCTCCAGCTTCATGCCAAAGGCTTGTGCTACCGGGATATTTCCTTCGGGAACGTTTTTTTTGATCCGCAGACCGGAGAGGTCCTGATCTGCGACAACGACAACGTAGCGGTCAATGGTCAGGCCCTCGGTGGGGTGTTGGGCACGCCGCGCTTCATGGCCCCCGAGGTGGTGTGTGGCAAGGGCTTACCCGGCACCGAAACGGATTTGTTCTCCCTGGCCGTCCTGCTGTTTTACGTGTTTATGATTCACCATCCGCTGGAAGGCCGGAAGGAAGCCGCCATCAAATGCCTCGACTTGCCGGCCATGAACAAGCTCTACGGAACGGAGCCGGTTTTTATCTTTGACCCCGTGGACCGCTCGAACGAACCGGTCCCGGGGTGTCATGACAATGCGACGGCCTTTTGGCCGATTTATCCGAAGTTTCTGCGGGACCTGTTCACGCGCGCCTTCACTGTCGGCATCAAGGATCCCCAGCATGGCCGGGTTCGCGAGAGTGAATGGCGGGCGGCTCTGGTTCGGCTGCGCGACGCGATTGTTTACTGTGCCCATTGTGGCGGGGAGAACTTTTACGATGCCGAGGCCTTGCCAGCCGCCGGGGGCAAACCGGCCCCGTGCTGGTCCTGCCGCAAGGAAATATCGTTGCCGTATCGGATCCGCATCGCGAAGAACGTCATCATGCTGAACCACGACACCCAACTTTTTCCGCATCACCTAGACGATCAGAAGCTCTGGGACTTCGACCGGCCAGTGGCGGAAGTGGCGCGGCATCCGACGAACCCAAGCGTTTGGGGACTGAAGAACCTCACCCCGGAGAAATGGGTCAGCACGGCGACCGACGGCAGCGTCAAAGACGTGGAGCCAGGACGGAGTGCGACCTTGGCCGCCGGCGCCAAGATCAATTTTGGCAAGACGGAAGGCGAGGTTCGGATCTGAGGGTGGCGGTGGCGGGCTGATGGGAGCTTGGGCCTGCTTGATCTACCAGGTCGCCCGCCATCTGCGGGGATGGGCCTGGCGGCGGGCAGAAATCGGCGGCGCTGGGGCGGCGCAAAAAGCCCAAAAAAGCCTTGCGCTGCGCCGCAGAAGCCGCAGTATGCGGCCGAAAATAAAACGTAGAATCAGAAGGGAAAACAAACTATGAGTAATCGTCCCGGGGGAGAAATGGCAACCAGGCCGCTACATTTCATCTGGATATGTGACTGCTCTGGCTCGATGGGCCAAGGCGGCAAGATCGAGGCATTGAACAATGCAATCCGAGAGGTGATCCCACACATCCGAGGAGTGGCCGACGAGAATCCCAACGCGGAAATCTTGATCCGGGCCATCAAGTTTTCCGACGGGGCCCAATGGCACATTTCCCAGCCCACGCCCGCGGCGGATTTCAAGTGGACCGACCTTGTGGCTGACGGAGTTACGGATTTGGGTAAAGGGCTTTCCCTGCTGGTTGAGCAACTCAAGATCCCGCCCATGACCGACCGCGCTTTGCCCCCGGTGCTCGTTTTGATTTCTGATGGCCAGCCCACCGATGATTACGCCAGCGCAATCAAGGCCCTGCTGGATCAGCCGTGGGGCAAGAAAGCGGTAAGGATAGCGATCGCTATGGGAGGGGACGCGGACAAGGAGGTGCTCCAGAAGTTTATTGCCAACCCGGAGCTTAGACCGCTGGAGGCCAACAACCCGGAAGCCTTGATCAAACAAATCAAACTGGTTTCTACCGCCGTGCTGAAATCGGCGTCCTCTCCGGTTGGCCAAACCAAGGATGGGGCTGGCCCGCTGGCGAATGTGCCCATCCCGATGCCCGCGGATCCGGGGGCAAATCTGACCTCGGCCGCAGACGTCTGGTAGGCGAGAGGCTTCCGGATGAACCGCTGGAGTCGTGACTCATGCCGCCGCCGGCCGGCCGCGATTTCCGCGCGGCTTCCTGTAAGCCTCCGGCGGGCGGGCGGGAGCGGGTTCTACCGCGCACCATCGGCCTGGCGATGACCCCTTCATTACCCCAGATTTCCTGGCTCGGGGCAGGCAAGAGTGTGCGCGGCGCGGCCCACTTGCGTTCCGGCCTGCCCAATCAAGACGCCATTGGCTGGCAGCCGGAGTTCGGGCCTTCGCCCCGCCTTGTCTTAGCCGTCTCCGACGGGCACGGCAGTGCGAAGTGTTTGCGCAGTGACGTCGGTGCGCGGCTCGCCATCGAGGCCGCGATACATGTCATGCGCCAGTTTCTCGAATCCAAAGCCGACTCGGTGACTCTGTCGCTCGTGAAGCGGACTGCGGAAGAGCGGTTGCCACAAGAACTCGTGAAAGACTGGTTGGAACGGGTTAAACAGCATCATCAGGGAATGCCTTTTGACTCCGTCGAGCTGGAAGCGCTCGCCAGCAAGGAAGGGGCGGTCGTTCGGCAGTCTGTCGAAGACAACCCGGTGTTGGCGTACGGGGCCACGCTGCTCGTCGCCTATGTCGCCGAGAGCTTCGCCATTTATTTGCAACAAGGAGACGGCGATATCGTGATCGTATCGGACGCGGGTGAAGTGACCCGACCGCTGCCGCAGGACGACCGCCTGTTCGCCAACGAGACCACCTCCTTGTGCGGGCCAAACGCCTGGCGGGATTTCCGCGTTCGCTTTCAAACCCTCACGGAAGCCAAGCCCGCGCTCCTCCTGCTCTCCACAGATGGCTACGCCAATTCGTTCCGCGACGACAAGAGCTTTTTGCAGGTAGGTGCCGATGTTCTGGAATTGATCCGTGCCGAGGGGCTAAACGCGTTAGATGACAAGTTGGAAACGTGGCTGGCAGACGCCTCCCGGCAAGGTAGTGGGGACGACATCACCTTGGGGATCGTTTGCCGGGCAGACCTCGCGG
>CAIKLQ010000300.1 GCA_903828255.1 uncultured Verrucomicrobiota bacterium | reverse complement strand
GCAATGCTCCTCCCGTGCCACTTCGCCGCGCCGGCATTTGCCGCCGAGCACCGCTTTGCCTGCGCGGATTATAGTCAGGGCAAGGTCTTCATTGTGGCCGCCGACGGGCAGGTCGAGTGGGAGCATCCCGCACCGAGTTGCGACGAACTCTGGGTGTTGCCGAATGGTAACCTCCTCTTCACCACCGGCCACGGCGTGAAGGAAGTCACCCGCGAGAAGAAGGTCGTGTTCAACTACGAATCGAAGAGCGAGATTTACGCCTGCCAGCGCCTCCCCAACGGCAACACCTTCATCGGCGAGTGCAATGCCGGACGGCTGTTAGAGGTCGAGTCATCGGGAAAACTGGCGAAGGAAATCCGCCTGCTCCCGGAAGGCAAGGATGGCGGACACCTTTACATGCGCAACGCCCGCCGGCTGCAAAACGGTAATTATCTGGTCGGGCATTACGGCGACCAGATCGTGCGCGAATATGACAGTGCGGGCAAGGTGGTGCGCGAGATTCCCGCCGCGAGCGGCCCGCACAGTGTCGTGCGCCTGCCGAACGGCCACACGCTCATCGCGTGCGGCGACATTTTGAAAGACGGCGCGCGGGTGTTCGAGGTGGATGCCGCCGGCAAAACGGTTTGGGAAATCAAGAGTCACGACCTTCCCGACATCAGCTTAAAAGTCATGACCGGCCTCCAGCGGCTGCCCAACGGCAACACGGTGATGTCAAACTGGCAGGGCCACGGACAATTCGGCAGCGGCCCGCACCTCATCGAAGTCACGCCCGCCAAGCAAGTGGTCTGGACCTTCGCCGACCACAAGACGATGAAGACCGTAGCCAGCCTGCAACTGCTCGATGTGCCGGGCGACGCGACGAAGGGCGAGGTCTGGCATTGACAGCCTTTTTGGCCCCCCCCCCCTTCTATCGTAGCCGCCCACGTTAGTCGGCGCACTTTTCTTCGATTGCGTCGAAGTTTTGCGCGAATGGCCGTCCGCGGCTACGAACTTTGAGACCGGCAACAAAGCTCGTTTTTGTCTGGCTCAAGGGCGGAGTGCGGTTCAGGGAATCTTGTTGCGTCAATTCCTTATCGCTAGACTCCAGCCATGCCGGTCGTTTCACATTCGAGTTACATCCCGCCGTTCTGGTTTGCGAACGGTCACGTTCAAACCCTGTTTCCGGCGCTCCTCCGGAAACTTCCCCAGGTTGGCTATTGGCGCGAGCGCATTGCGACGCCGGACGGAGATTTTCTGGATCTGGATTGGGTGGCAAGGGATTCCCGCCGACTGGCCGTGATCGCGCACGGGTTGGAAGGAAGTTCGCAACGCGCCTACGCCCTGGGAATGGTGAGGGCGCTCGCCAGAAATGGATGGGCTGCCGTGGTCTGGAATGCACGGGGCTGTAGTGGCGAGCCAAACCGGATGCTGCGATTCACGCACAGCGGCGCTACGGATGATTTGCATACTGTGATTTCCCATGTGACGAACACCCGCGCCTACGAGGAACTCGCGCTGCTGGGATTCAGCCTGGGCGGCAACTTGACTTTGAAATATCTCGGTGAACAGAGCCGAGAATTGGATCCCCGCATCAAGAAGGCGGT
>CAIKLQ010000299.1 GCA_903828255.1 uncultured Verrucomicrobiota bacterium | reverse complement strand
TTTGCCACGAGTTCCCTCGAGACCCGTCCCCAAGCCCTGCGAACCCCCGGGAACCACCCAGTGGCGGCACTGGTTTGATCAATTTTCAAATGCGAATGGGCAACCTTCCCAACCATCCGATCCTTCGCTAACGATTTGGGCGTCAACAGAAAGGAATAATTGTCGTTGACCACACCAGGCCCGTGGTGGTGTAACAGCGCACGCGTTTGCCCTGGCTGCAAGCGGCAAAACCTAACGCCGTGGCTAGATGGGTTTTACCGGTGCCAGCATTGCCGACGAGCAGCACGTTCTCCTTCTTGGTCAGGTATTCGCCGCGCAACAACTCCCGCACCAACGGTTCGTTGATCGAGGGCTGCACTTTGAAGTCAAAGCTTTCGATGGTCTTGAGCACTGGGAAAGTCGCTTCCTTGATCCGGCGCTCGACTTCCCGCACACCCCGCTCCGACATGTTCAGCAGCAGCGCGACCTGCTTTTGAGTGAGCAACCCCGACCTGACAGCGCCAGGCGAGTCACGGCGCACTCGTAGGGTGGGCTTGCGGGCTGGACGGCCAAGTTTTAATCGTTGAGCACGAGCCTCGGCCTCCCAGCGTCTGGCCAGCACCAGCGCCTGGTCCTGGTCGGTCAAGCCGGTGCTTTTCCAAACCTGGCCGCCGCTGGGGCCGGTGAAAGAGGCAACCCAAATGCTGCCGCTCCGTGGTAGATGTACGCTGGCTCCGCAGACGAGCGCTTTGGCCGGCGGCAGATCGTCGAGCAGCGTGCGGACGATGGTCATGGCGGTCGTCGGCGAAGTGAACGCAATATCGAATAGTTTCGGCGCTATCATGCCCTAACTACACGCTTGGATTCCCGGCGGCGACTCCCGCACGATTGCCCGCTCTGTTGATCGCCAATCCGGCACCAGCCACCGGCGTCCAAAATTGACCACGCCCTGAGTTCGATGCTCTTTGCGTTTACTGCGCCCGGCGTGCGTGGGCCTGGAGGAAGCGACGGGCCTTTTCGGGTGGCCGAATTATTTCCTGCCGTTCCTCGTGCGCGCCGGCCATCTCAAGCCGCTGGGCAATCCGCCACGCAACAGCATCAAGTTCTTTGCCACGCGGGAAGTGCAGAAACAAGCCCAGGATCGGGCGTGGCTGGCCAGAGTTACCAACGCGCTGAACCAGCATTGGCAGAAGAACAACTCGGCCAAGCGGCAGCCGGCGACGAACGGGCAAGGGTCTGCTCCTGTGCTCGGTCTGGCGGGCGGGTTCAAGTTGACCCACCCCCCCAGTCCGGCCTAATGTCATGGCATGGAACGGTCCAAATACACCG
This sequence comes from uncultured Verrucomicrobiota bacterium, assembly GCA_903828255.1. Taxonomy (GTDB): domain Bacteria; phylum Verrucomicrobiota; class Verrucomicrobiia; order Limisphaerales; family JADLHS01; genus CAIKLQ01. Next base: position 3,580 of record CAIKLQ010000299.1, on the reverse strand, counting down.
TGCGCCCGCGGCGGTGGACTTCGGGTTGAAGTGTGGAAGTCTTTCTGCCGTTGGGTCGGGAAGGGCTGAAACGGCAAACAGTTCGGCATTTCAATATACTAATCGGGTTCAATATACGGATCCGAATAATAAATAGTCGGCTGTTGCCGCAGCGGAGATTATTTTATGAGCATGAAATTAGCAGCATTCAAGCGGGGGGCACAGGCTGCGAAAAAAGCTATGGGGCCGCTGCAATATGGTGTTAATGGCAAGGCGTTTGTGTGCGCTTGTTGCGGCCACGATAAATTCACAGCCGGTGTGGCACCCATGTTGGTATTGAACACGTTGACTTGCGCCCAGTGTGGTCACGTTGAGTTCTTTGGAAAGGAGCCGCCGATTCTCTGATTTCCCAGCCGAACAAAATCACTGGACCGAACGCGGGCGGACCACGTCACTTGGCGACTGGGACGCGCTGGGCCGCCCGTATCGCTCAGTTCTGCCTAGCCCCACGCGTGATGAATGCGATTCACGAGCCGAAGCTATGGCGGCCTTTCTTGACCAAAATGTGCTGTTGCTTTGAGCTGTTAGCATGTTACGGATGTGCCTCCTATTTGCGCTCCGGCGAAATGTCATATCAGGAATTGCAGCAAAGAAGCAGGAAGTAAACGAGACGAACAAACAGTGGTTCAAAACGGGCACAGTGTTTTATACCAAATGACGTGGCCTAACCAGAGCGCTCCCCGCCAACGACACCCCACTGGGCAGTCGGACGGCGCGGCAACCTGTCAACGTGCCGGTTGCCGCCGGAGCGCCTCGCTAGCAACGCTCGCGGAATCTAACAACGACCTGTCAACGACCAATACGTGATACCCATCGAACAAGCTGCGAGAGAGTTGCTGCGAAGGCATTTGATTCGTTGCCACGGCAGTATCGCCGAGGATTTTCCCGAAGTGGCAGGCATGGACCCTGTCAATGCAACGGATTACCTGCTGCATTTGAAGGACACGGGTCGAGTTCAAATCGAGTTGTACAACAAGACGCCGACCTTGATCGGATGCCGGATTACCGAGGTGACTTCAAGCTAGGTCCTATGGGAATCAGAGTATTCCAGCGCACCGCCGCGCCGCTAGGCCGACACGGATGGTTAGGAGAATTGGGACGCGCGGGTTGGCGATTGCCGGGCGTTTCCGGCGGTGGTGGCTGAGGATTGTTCGGCAAGCGGGCCGGTAACACCATGATACCATCACCCACGCCACCGTACTTTTCGTATAACCGGGAGCACCATCGCATCGAGATGGCTGAAACCGTGGAAACAAAACTGGAAGTGCCCCTGCGGAATATCATTTGCGGCGCGGACGCTGCTTGGGTCAGCTATGACGCGGCGGGCGTCACCTGGAGCTTTAGCTACGCCAGACCCGCCGGAGGTTTTTCCATCTTCAAACGGTTGCTCGCGCAGCCGCTCTTGGGGCCGTTTTTGTTCCTGCGGGAGACTGCAATCACGTGGATCGCGTCTGGGCCATATCAGTTTTCGGAGTTGCGCGAAGCGTGCTTGCGGGGCATCGCAGTTGACGACGGTTGGCTTACCCGGTTTGTCGAGAGGGCTGAATTGGAACAGAGGGTGCGGGGATGTCAAACATTTGAGGACTTGGTGCGCACTTGGCGATGGACAAAGCCCGATGCTCCCGATGATCCGACAGAAGCCTAGCGGAAGTTACCGCGCGCGGCAACGACTCCCGATAATGGAAAACGCGACGCTGGTTGCGCGCATCGTGCTGGTTGGGCAGGCGAAGAGCACAGCGCGAACAAAGTTCACGGCGAGCCAAGCGAGCCAATGTTGTTGGTTGAAGGCGGCAGAAGCTTCAGGCGCGGGAGCATCGAGTGATGGTTGGGACTTCGCTTGGTGGCGCGGGTTGCGAAGAGCAACGATGGGGGAATTGCACCAAGAGGTTTTGCAAAGGGTAATCGCGAGGCCGGCTGTCACGAGACGGCCAGTGGAGGGCACAATACATAGGCCAAGATCAGTGCGAGCGCGGCGAAAAGGAACGAAGTGATCCCCCTTGGGGTATCGCGGCGTCGAAAGCAATAAACTGCATAGCTGACGAACACGAAGAAGGAGAGCAGGTAGGCCAGGAGAATCAGCCCGATGGAAAGCCCGCAAGTCTCATAGGGGAATCCATACTTGCGGCGAAACGAAATGAAGAGGGCGAGGACTTTGATTCCAAGGAACATGGCGACGACGTACACTCGAAAGGGCAGAACAAGAACCCGAAGCCATTCCGTTTTTGATTTTGGCGCGAAGTTCATAGCGATGGCCCTTGCTGGGAGAACCGAAGCGGAGCAGGCGGCACTGCGGCTTGGGCCGGCGCGTCGTGGTGAGAGCGAGAGCTGTAAGCGTGGAGAGCCAATGATGGTGACGTGCGTCGCCGAACACTTGGGAGGTTGCGTTTGGTGTTCATATCTCGGCGGTGTGAACCGGCGAAAAACCAAAAGCAGAGTGCTTGCCAGGTGAGCGGATCCCACAAAAGCGGGTCTGAGTGGACCAAGGAAGACGCGACCCGCGTCATCCTGCCGCGTTGTGCGTGAGCCTGACACCTACGGGGTTCTTTAAGCGTTTGGCCAAGGCCGCGCGATGCGCGAACCCAGCCAGTGATGTGAAGGTAATGCCAGACGAACGGCTGCCACCACCGCAAGGACGGACAAAACTGCGGTGGTGAACCCAACGCAGATTCAGATCGTTCGCTCCGTATTCGATCCGCAATAATGTTCCAGACCGCGCCTTACTTTCTGGCGCTGCGCCAGTGTAGCTTGCCAAGGTAAACGCAGAGCTGCCTGGGGGGAGGCAGGTGTCCAGCCACTGCCTGCCGTTAGCTCACAAATTAAGACCGCCAAGGAGGTTTCTGTCGGCAGGAGGATTACCGCCGGGAACTTCTGCCGAACGCTCAGGATTTTGAGGCCGTCCCGGTGCCGGTACGGATGTTGAATTGATCTCCGTGGCCCGCCGCAAACGCGTTCTCCGCTTACGGTCGCGCAGGAATTCGCTTCGTGAGTCGCGTGATGCAGCCGCCAACGGTCAGCACGCCCAACCTCGTGGCCTTGCTCGAAGACCGCTTGGGTGGCGGCGTCGGGTTCCGGGATCAGGTCTTTGGCGTTGAAGACATGCCAGAGAAGCTTGTGGCACTGGAGGCCCGACAGGAATTTCGACTTCGAGATGAACAGGCCGTCTTGCTTTGTCATTTCAATCTCGCTTGCCATCACGCCACGAGCATACACGATAGGACTCAGATTCACCGCTTCGGAGGAGCCAATGTTGGAGGAGCCAAACTCCTGAAAATTCCTGAAAGAAAAACTTCCCCCAAACGTATCTCAACTTCCCTCTAGCCTTTTCTTAGAAAGGCCGTATTATGGACAAACTATGAGTATTTACGCTGGTTTTATTCAAAACTGGCGCAGTATCGGTAGTGGGTTCGATTCCCTTCACCCGCTCCATTTTTTCCCTTATTTTCAAGGGTTTATCTCCGGAGGGGGTATAATAGTAACAAAATAGTTACACCAAAATGAAACTCCCCACCCAATTTCCATACGAGCACAAAATCAATGGCCG
>CAIKLQ010000298.1 GCA_903828255.1 uncultured Verrucomicrobiota bacterium | reverse complement strand
ATACAGCCCATCCGGAATGCGGAAGCCAACAACCTAGCGCTGCAAGTCCTCGGCCTTGGGCCGATACCGGGCTCTACCTTCAACTACGCTCAAGACCTCAAGCTCACTGCTCCGCCCACGCCCGTCCTCACCGGCATTTCCGATCCGGGCACCGGAAACTTCACCATCAGCGGAACGGCGAACTGGAGCGGAGAAGTCGTCCTCTTGCAAACCACGGGGCTTACCCTGCCCGTTTGGACGCCGATCCAGACCAACGGCGTCTCCGCAGGGGTTTCCTTTAGCTTCTCCGTTCCGCAAGGAGCGGATCCGCAGGTCTTCTTCCGGTTAATGGGCCAGTAGTCGGCGCGCTTGGAGGCGAACAGGTTTTGTCAGGAGGTGGGTCGCGAGACTCGGCACCGGTTGTGGGGTCGCCCGCAAAACCGTACCGCGGTCCTACAAGGCGATCTCTACATACCGCGCCGTGCAGGTCGAGCTGTAGGAAACCCGCACCCGCCGGCGGGCCGGAAACCATTGCAGACTGGCGGTGGTCATGAAGTAATCGTCATGCGCGCATGGCGACCCACTCGGCAGGCTTTGGTCTGAAGGAGCGCTACAAGAATCGCCCACTTCGACGATGACCTGATATTCCGCGCGTTCTTCGGGCGTGAGCGTGCCGGCGTCGCACTTGGCGGCCAGTTCTTCGATGCGCAGTGTGGCAGCTTCGTCGGCGTGGAGGGAAAGAACTTCTCTGGCGGCGGCCGGCGTCAGACAACGGCCAAGGGGAGCAATTACGCGTCCCAGCAGGGTCGTGGCTGTGGTTTTCGTTTACACGGAAAAGTTATAGTTCAGGCGGCACGGGCCGGCGAAACTATTTTGCTGCGATTGTCACGCGATCAACCATTGAGCGTCCACCCGGGTCGGTACGTGCGGCGGAGCAGTTCGTTGGCTTCGGGGTTGTCGGTGACGTGACCGGTGGTGCCATCGTAGGCGATCTTCTTGCCGACGCGGTAGGCGACCAGCCCTAGGAGCATTTGCTCGATCAGCTTGCTGCCGTAATCGAAATCGCAGGAGGTCTTGAGGCTGCCTTTGCAGGCGTTGATCCATTCCTTCTGGAAGTCGCCCAGAGGCGGAATGACCGTGGCGGCGGTGCGCGGCTTGTAATAGGTCAGGTCGGCCGTGTTCTTGGATGGGATCAGCACGCGCGTGCTGAAGTCGGCGACGAGCGTGCCTTTGCTGCCCTCGAACATCGCGCCGTGTCCGATCTTCTTCAGGTCCACGTACTGCGAGGGGGATTCTGGCATGGCGCCGCCTTGATACCAAGCAGTGCGGATGGCGGGCCGCCAGTCGTTGGCCGGATTTTCAAAATGAGTTTCGAGTCGCACCGGGGAGACGTCGGGATTGACGGGATCACCCTTGCCCTCGGCAGAGGTCGGGAGGCTGGCGTCAATCGCGTTCCAGAGCAGATCCATCGTGTGGCTGCCCATGTCACCGACCTGGCCGGTGCCGAAGTCCCAATACATGTTCCATTGCAGACAATTCATGCCGGATTTGCCGGAGAAATAATCCGGGTTGTAGGGATGGAATGGGGCCGGCCCGAGCCACAAATCGTAGTGGAGGTGACTCGGGGGTTCGCCTTGCGCGGGCAGGTAGCCAGGCTTGGGAAGCTGGCGGTTGCCCCAGGCGCAGGCTTCCTGCAATTCGCCGATGGCGCCGTCGCGGATCAATTCCCGCACGCGATTGAAATTCTCAATCGCATGGCGTTGCGTGCCGACTTGCGTAGCGAGCTTGGATTTGTTCTTGAGATAATTGGCGCGGACGACGCGGGCTTCCTCGACGGAATTGGCGAGCGGCTTCTCGCAATAGATGTGCAAGCCGCGGTTCATGGCCCAGTTGGCGACGAAGGCGTGGGTGTGGTCGAGCGTGCAACAGACCACGGCATTGAGGTCTTTTTGTTCGAGGCATTTTCGCCAATCTACGTAGGTTTTCGCGCCGGGAAACTTCTTGGCGCCAAAGGCGAGGTGTTCTTCGTTCACGTCGCAGAGGGCGACGACGTTTTCGCTGGAGATGGCGTCGAAGTGGGCTTCCCCTCGGCCCCAGGTGCCGAGCAGGGCGATGTTGAGTTTGTTACTGGGCGCGTTGGCCCCGAAGAGCGGCGTGCGGGGGAGCAGCAACATGCCGGTGCTGGTGGCGGCGAGAGATTTGACGAAGTGGCGTCGTTTCATAGAGCGAGCATACGCCGGTGCGGAAACTTGGGAAGGCAAATTTCCTTCAAGATTTGCATCCAGAAAAAAACCGGATAGGCTCGCGGCTCAGTTCACTTGTACTGACTACCAAATGTTTACTCGAACTTTCAAAATGGGCCTGGCCACTGCCTGGCTGGCGGCCGGCGTGTGGACCCAGGGGGTTGCGGCGGCGGAGCGCGAGAAGCCGTTTTGCGATTCCGAGCTGATCTTCCCGCTCGAACACTGGCACAACCACGCTTCGTGCATCGTCGAAACGCCGAAGGGCGATTTGCTCGTGTGCTGGTTTCACGGCTCTGGCGAACGCACGGCCGATGACGTGAAGATCGAAGGTGCGCGCAAACGCCGGGGCGCGTCCGCTTGGAGTCAGCGGTTCACGATGGCCGACACCCCAGAATATCCGGACACCAATTGCGCCATGTTCATTGATCCGCAGGGACGGCTCTGGTTGCTCTGGCCCACGATTCTCGACAATCGGTGGGAGACCTCGCTGATGAAATATCGCATCGCCTCGGACTACCACCGCGCCGGCCCGCCGAAATGGAAGGTGAACGAAGTGCTGCATGTGACACCCGGCCCGGAATTCGAGACGGCGGTCACCAATTTTATCGCCCACGCCGAATCCAGTGGTGATCTGACCAGGCTAGGCGACGAACGACGCGAGCGCGTGGCGGCATGGCTCGCTTCGCTTCGCACGCAGGCCGCGGACAAGCTTAAACGCCGACTCGGCTGGATGACCCGGGCGCATCCTTTCGTTCTGGACGGGCAACGGCTCATCGTTCCGCTTTACTCGGACGGGTTTTCCTTTTCGCTGATGGCCATCACGGATGATTGGGGACAGACCTGGCACCCCAGCACACCGTTGATCGCGGGCGGAAACATCCAACCCAGCATCGTTCGGCGCAAAGATGGTTCGCTCTACACGCTCATGCGCGACAACGGGCCGCCACCGAAACGCCTGCATCAAAGCGAATCGCGCGATCGCGGCGAAACCTGGGCACCCGTCACCGACAGCGATCTACCGAATCCTGGATCCGGTGCGGAAATCACCTCGTTGCGGAATGGCCATTGGATGCTCATCAGCAACGATTCCGAACGCGCGCGGAACAGTCTCGCGGTGCAAATCTCCGACGACGAAGGCAAGACCTGGAAATGGAAACGCCACTTGGAGTTTGACGAGCCGGGATCGGAGGCGGGTTCTTTTCATTATCCCAGCATCATTCAGGCAAAGGACGGCTCGCTACACGCCAGTTACAGTTATCATCTCGCGAAAAAGAATCTGCCTAAGGACGCGGAGGGCCATGTCGTCGCCAAGTCAATCAAGCACGCTCATTTCAACGAAGCGTGGGTGAGGCAGGGAGAGCTTGACCTGATTCCGAAGTAGAACGGGAGGATCGTCGGCGAGGCCGGCGGCGCGCGCCCGTTCTCGGGCGCAGCAACACTGGAAACGCGACGGACTTGGACCTTTCGAGCGGGCTTGCAATGCTAACCGACTGCGCCGTTGCTGGAATCGCTGATGGGCAGGTAAACCTCGAAGATTGCGCCGGGGCCGCGAGGCTCACTTCGGGAAAGAGCGCGACCGGTTGGGATGGCGTCGCGGGCGTTGACGCACAGCTTGAGCAACACTTGGTGCAGTTGCGTGGCGGTGACCAGAATCGGCGAGAGGTTTCCCGCCCCGTCCCGTCCCCCTACGTGTTCGCCGATGGCCACCACGAACGCGGCCCGCGGGCCTTGTGTTGGGGCGGCAAGGACACGCCGCCCGAAGCCGTCGCCGGGGCGCTGGTACAGGCGCACGGGGCGTTGCTTTCCAAGCCGCTGCTTCCTAACCTGCCCGAGCGGGAATGGCTGTACACGATGGTCGCGCAGCGCACCGCGGGCCAGTCGTACAAAGCGATTGCCGGCTGGCT
>CAIKLQ010000297.1 GCA_903828255.1 uncultured Verrucomicrobiota bacterium | reverse complement strand
TTGATCGCACCGGTGGATCTCCTCCGAGCGGGTGAGCCGGCGGACCTGGAGCCGGTCCAGGACGAGTTGTTCGGTGGGCGAAAGCGATTTGCGTTTGCTGCGAGCCATGGGGCGAGGCTAAAAAAGATTCGGGCGGGTGTTCCGCAAAATCGTCCAACCCCCTCTCCCACAAGCGGCCGCTCACTAGAATCGCCGCTGCGTATTGAACCTTTGCCAGGAGCCCCGTTTCCGACGGAATCAAGTGAACAAGGAACGAGGTCCAGATGCCTCGGGCGCGGGGGCAGAGGTTGTGTGCGGGGCAGGTCCGGTCACCGCGAAGTCTTTGGAGAGCGGCGAAGCTTCGCCGTCAAATTTGACGAGCCGAACGATTTTGGAAACAGCGTTCGGGTCTCGCGGTTTCCCTCGCCGCGGCACGCGGCGCTGCTTGGCCGACAAGTCAAACCAGCGGAAAAAGCGGCGACCAGTCGTCGCCCTCCAAAGCGCCGCCGGCGCGTTTTCTGAATTCCGCGCTTTGTTCCGCGCTTTGAACCCCTGAACTGGGCTTCACCGCCATCACCAGATGGCTCAGCCTTTTGGCCGCCGGTCAGCACAGTGCGGGTTGCCTCATTTCTGGGAAGCCTTCGTTGACTTTGAAACAAAAACTTTCACATCCGGGTGCGTCGCATACATCCGGAAGCCCTTGCCGTCCGGCACGAGAAAGGCGCTGCTGCGTTTGGGATCGGTCGGATTTACGGGCAGCACCGGATTGCCGGGATACTTCTTCCAATGCACCAGGTCGGTGGAGACGGCCAGGTTCGTGTTCCAGTCCTTCCACTTCGGATCCGCTGAAGCGTGATAATAGGCGTAGTAACGACCCCGATATTTGATCACTTGGTCAAAGGCCACGGCATAGCGGTCGGAAGCTTCTGGGCCGCACGCCAAAACCGGCTCGTCCTGGATGTTCGTCCACGTCTTGAGATCCCGGGAAGTCGCGAGCCAAATCGCCGCGTCGTTGCGCTCGTAAAACAAATACCAGACGCCATTCTCCACCCAGGCGGAAGGCGTGCCGTAAGGACCGGGCGTAATCGGACTGCCATCCACCCGCCGGATGTCGAGGTTGCCCTGCTCGGTCCAGTGGCGACCGTCCTTCGATCTGAGCAGATGCGCGATGTCCTCACGCCCCTCCGAGAACATGTAGTAACTGCCTGCGTGTTTCACCACACAAACATCCTCGATCCAGCCCTGATCGTAGATCGGCTCGGCACCGGCCCGCTGCCAATGCCAACCGTCCTTCGACGTGGCATAGCCGAGAAAGTGGGTCGGCGTTTGGTGGTCGTTGTAACCGTTGTGCCACATGCGCCAGGTCTTGCCGTCGCGGAGAATGTAACTGCGCTCGCGAATCCTTTTGTCCCAAGTGTCCTGCCCCGTGCCGGCGAAGATAGCTTCCGGGGCGGCGGGCTGAAAATGCACTAGTTCGTCCGGGAACTCCGGCCCGCGTGGAGCATCGGCGGCTTGGGCGACCGCGGTGAACAGGCCGAGCCCCAGAATCCCGGCGACGAGTTGCGTGACAAGGAACGATTGATTCTCAGCCGCATTCATGCGGAAAGCCTGCGGTGGGCACTTCGTGGCGTCAAGCGGCGAGACAGTTGCCGGCATCGGCGAAAACTCCAGGTTTGCAAACCCCTGCCCATTACTGGTAGCAATCCCGCATGTAAGGCGACTTTGAACGCATCCTCGGCGCCGGCCCCGATTGCGCCATCCAACTGAAGCGCGAGGGCATCTCCCCACGCCATGCCGCCCTGCGGCGGACGGGTGACCGGCTTTTCGTCCGCGATCTCAACTCCGCTGAAGGGGTTTTCGTCAACAGCCGCCGACTCCCGCCGGAGCGTTGGGTCGAGATCACGCGCTTCGACCGGCTTTGCTAGGGTACGCTGGTGGTGGATGTCCGCCCGAAACTCTTTCTGGGTTTGGCCCGATTGGCCGTGGAAGCCATCGGGCTGCGGTTCGAGGGCGGCGGTCGCACGCTGTGCGATGGGGTCAACTTTTGGACCGAAGCGGGGACACTGACCGCCGTGATGGGACCAGCGGGCTGCGGAAAGCGCGGGTTGTTGAATCTGCTCACCGGAATTTACCGGCCAACCGGTGGCCGAGTGTTGGTTGGCGACGGAGTCTGTAGAGCGGACGATAGGCCCGAAGCCAAATCGTCGGACAGCCGGGTGGTCCCCGGACGACACGCTGATGGTTGGAGACGGAATGGCCGGAAGCCCCAACGAAGCAACCAGGGAGACCCGCCAGTGCTGGAGGGCGGCCAGGGTCAAGAGTCCCGCCGCCTGGCTGGCGGGAGTCAGATCGTCCGTAGTAGCTGAGAAGCGGGTAACGACCGTGGAGCGAAGGGAAAGCAGGAAGGTGGAAGTGCGACGGACAGAACGCCGGAAGCGAAAACCAACGCGAGTGCCCGCGAGGGCTAGCCATTCCCATCGCGGAGTTCGGGCTTAATCAAGTCCGGGGTTTGATGGCTTTGAGAGCTGCTTCGAAAACTGCTTTCAGCGGGACGTGCTTCTGCTCGGCCAGCCTGCGGCACGATTCGAACTCCGGGGCGGCTTGAACAACTTTGCCGTTAAGCGAGCCGAGTTTTACCTGCACCTCGCCAAACCGGGTCTTCACCGGCTCGAATTCGCGGCGCAGTTTTCGCCGCTCGGCCAACGTGCGCCGCACGCCAAACGCTGTGGTCTCGCGCAAGATCAGTTCGCTGAACTTGTCCGCGTCCACCTCGGCGCATAGCACCGTCAGCAAAATCCCCGGCCGGTTTTTCTTCATCTGAATCGGCGTGTGGAATACGTCCAACGCGCCGCCAGCTAGCGCCGTTTCGATGAAGTGGCCGAGAATTTCGGAGCTGATGTCGTCCAGGTTGGTCTCCAGCACGGCGATGTGATCCGTCTCCCAATCCAGGACCGACGCACGAGCGCTTCCGACTTTGGACTCTGGGCTTTGGACTTTGGACTCGCCGAGCACCGCCCGCAAGACATTCGGCCGAGTCTGGTTGTCGCGCGTGCCCAGCCCGAAGCCAATTTTCTCGGCGACCAGTCCGCTCATCGGCCCGAAGCTCTCGACAAATTCGGCCAGCAACGCCGCGCCCGTGGGCGTGACCAGTTCATACGGCTCGTCGCATTGCGTGACCCCCACGCCGCGCGCCCCGAGAATCGCCAGCGTGGCGGGGGCGGGAATCGGAAACCGGCCGTGCGCGCAATTCACCCAACCGACCCCTTCGACCACCGCCGCGGCGAGCACGCGGGGTTTGCCGAGCATTTCCAACCCAACGCACGCGCCCACGATGTCCACGATGGAATCCACCGCGCCGACTTCGTGGAAATGAACTTTCTCTGGCGTCATGCCGTGGATTTTCCCTTCGGCTTCCGCGATGCGCTGAAACACCGCCAGCGATTTCTGCTTCACCCACGCGGAAAGTTTGCTTTGCCCGATGAGCTTTTTGATTTCGGAGAAGTTTCGGCTGTCGGCGTGCTGGGACTCGGGATGCGGGGTGCGGGATGCGGGATGCGGGTGTTCGTGGTCGTGGTCGTGGTGATGATCATGGCCGTGCTCATGTGTGTGCCCGGGGGCGTGATCGTGGTCATGCTGGTCGTGCTGGTCGTCGTGCTGGTTGTGCGCGGGGTCGGTTTCGAGATGCACGTCGAACTTCACGCCCGCGATGCCGGACTTCTGCTTGCGCGTGACGTGGAGGTGATAGCCAGCGAGCTTGAGCTTGGAGAGTTCGCGTTCGAGTTTGCGGGCGTCCACGCCCAGATCAATCAGCGCGCCGAGAAACATGTCGCCGCTGATGCCGCTGAAGATGTCAAGATAGAGAGTTTTCATTTTGTTTCGTTCTTAATCGTAATCGTAATCCAAGAAACGAACTGGGGTGGTCCCCGAAAGATTGAGAAAAAGATTACGATTAAGTTTAAGAGAGGGGGGAAGCCAGCGCATTGATCTGGCTCGCGGCGTAACCCGCGCCGAAGCCGTTGTCAATATTCACCACCGTCACGCCGCTGCCGCAACTGTTCAACATGCCGAGCAACGCCGCCACGCCGCCGAAGCTCGCGCCGTAGCCCACGCTCGTCGGCACGGCGATGACCGGCTTGCTCACCAATCCTGCGGCGACGCTTGGCAATGCGCCTTCCATCCCCGCCACGACGACCAGCACGTTGGCGCGCTGAATCGTTTCCATCCGGGCCAGCAGACGGTGCAACCCGGCCACGCCGACATCCACGATGCGCTCCACGCGGTTGCCCATGATCTCGGCCGTCACGGCGGCTTCCTCGGCCACGGGCAAATCACTCGTGCCCGCGCAGATCACGGCGATCGTGCCGGGGCGCTTGGGCAAAGGCTTTTTCTCGATGGTCACGCAGCGCGCTACCTCGTGATGGACGGCGTGCTTGAATTTCTTGCGCAGCGCCCGGGCGTGTTCCGCCGTGGTGCGGGTAACGAGCACGCGCTGTTCGTGCGCCACCAATCGGGCGGCGATCTTCACGACCTGTGCCGGGGTTTTGCCACCGCCAAAAATCACTTCCGGAAATCCTTTGCGCAACGCGCGATGCGTGTCCACCTGCGCAAACCCCAAATCCGCGACGGGGGCGGCTTGAAAGGCGTGCAGGACTTTGTCGCGATTGACGCCGCCAGCACGAAACAGATCGAGGAGACGGATGGCTTCGGTGGTTGTCACGGCGGCAAAATGCCAGAGCGGCGCCGGGGGCAAAAGCCTCAAATTGACTCAGCACCTGCTTTGGGGTCACGCATAGGCGCGCAAAAACTTCGTGCAAAACGCGAGTGCGGGCCTATCTTCCCGCCGCGTTTATGGCCACGTTATCACCTTTCGCCGCGCTGCGGCCCCAACCGGATCTCGCCGCGCAGATTTGCGAGCTGCCGTACGATGTGATGTCGTCGGAGGAAGCGCGCCAACTCGCTGCGGGCCGG
>CAIKLQ010000296.1 GCA_903828255.1 uncultured Verrucomicrobiota bacterium | reverse complement strand
GCGTTCGTCGGTTTGCAGAACGCGGGCGTCATCATCAAAGACCCCGGCTCGGCGGTGAAGTTGAACATTCATTTCGCCTCGCCGGACCTGGTCGTTTTCTTCGTCGGGCTGTTGACGACAGCGGTGTTGCACGCGCGGAAAGCGCGGGGTTCAATCCTGTGGGGCATCGTCGCGGCCACTTTGCTGGCCGTGGCTTTGAAACTCATTCTGCCGCGCGTGCTGGCAGATTCACCGCTCGTTGCCGCTTCGATGCTGATGAAGCAATTCCAGTTTGCGGACCGCATCGTCGCCGCGCCGCCGTCGCTCGCCCCAACCTTTCTGCAAATGGATCTCGTCCACGCGCTGTCGCCGAAGATGCTGCCGTTCGTCTTTGTGTTCTTGTTCATGCTCACGTTCGACGCCATCGGCACGTTGATCGGCGTGAGCGAACAGGCCGGTTTCATGCGTGATAACAAACTGCCGCGTGCCAAGCAGGCGATGGTTTCCGACGCGGTGGGCACGGTGGCGGGCGCGGCGCTGGGCACGAGCACGGTGACGAGCTTCATCGAGAGCGCGGCGGGCGTGGAGCAGGGCGGGCGGACGGGGTTGACGGGTTTGGTCGTGGTCCCGCTGTTTCTGTTGGCGTTGTTTTTCAGTCCGTTGATCGCGATGGTGGGAAGTTATCCGCCGATCACCGCGCCGGCGTTGGTGATTGTGGGCGCGATGATTGCGCAAAACGTGGGCAAGATTGACTGGCAGGATTACACCGAGTCCGTGCCGGCGTTTCTGACGATGGTGGGGATTCCGTTCTCGTATTCCATCGCGGACGGGCTGGCGCTGGGTTTCATCAGCCAGCCGATCATCAAGTGTGTCTGCGGCCGGGGGCGCGAAGTCGGCTGGCTGAGTTACGCGTTGGCGGCGGGGTTGGTGAATTATTTTGTCGCGGTGCGCAGCGGGTTGGGGTGACGGCGGTGTGGGCGCGCGGATTTAACCTGAGCAGCGAAGCGTCCGATTGATCTGCCACGTCGCCCGGGGCGGACGCCTTTCCAACTGCACCCGGTTTGATGCGGATGATTTGACGAATGGCTGCGGATGTCGCACTCTGGCCGCCGCATGAAAACGTTGTCTTTGATACTGGTGATGGCCTCGGGTGTGACTCTGGCGGGCGCGGAGGAGTCAGCGAAAACTATGGCCCTGTCTTTGCAGGACTGCATTCAGCAGGCGCTTGAACACAACCTCGATCTGCAGGTCGAGCGCTATAACCCACAGATCGCCACCTTGGGTTTGCAGGGCGCCTATGGGGACTACAACCCCAACTTCAGCTTGTCAGGTGAGCACGGTTACAGCCTGTCGGGCGGAGGCGTCAACCAAACCGGGCTTCAATTGCCCGGCAGCAGCATTGATTCAGACAGCTTCAGCACCGGGCTGAGCGGCCTGACGCCTTGGGGAATGACCTACGGCTTGCAAGGCAGCATCGCCGAATATTACGGCGGCAGGAGCACCACCATCAGCAACCGGCTGGTCACTTTTCCGAACGATGATACGCGCGGTTCGGCCTCGCTAACTTTAACCCAGCCGCTGCTCAAGAACTTCTTGATTGATGCTACCCGGCTCAACATCCAAGTGAGGAAGCTGACATTAAAGCAGTCTGAGTTAAAGCTGCGGAGCGCGATCATGGACGTGGCAACGAAGGTGGAGGTAGCCTACTACAATTTGATGGCCGCGCTCGAAGGCGTGAAAGTTCGGGAGAAGGCCGTGGAACTGGCGGCGCAGTCGGTACGGGAAAACAAGAAGCGCGTGGAGGTTGGCACCATGGCCCCGTTGGACGAGAAGCAAGCCGAGTCCCAGGAAGCGGGCAGCCGGGCGGATTTGTTGCAGTCGCAACGCGTGCTGGCGGCGGCCGAAAACGCGCTCAAGCAATTGATCACGGAACGCTTCTCCGAAATCCAACCGGTGGAACTGGTCCCCTCAGACAAATTCACCGCCCCCGCCCAGGCTTTCGATGTCCAGTTGAGTTGGAACCGCGGGCTGAGTCAGCGCCCGGACCTGCTGCAGGCCAAGCTCGAAGTGGAGCGGGCCGGAGTGGAAATCAAATACTACCGCAACCAAATGTTCCCCGAGCTCGACCTCGTGGGCACGTACGGCCACGGGACCGGCGGCGATAGCATCAACGAGTTCTATCAAGGCTTTAGTGAATTGGGTCGGGGTAACCAGCCGAATTACGCCTACGGGGCGCAACTTAGATTCCCGCTGGGCAACACCGGCGCGCGCAGTAAATATCGCAGCAGCAAGATCGCGAAGGAGCAGTTGGTGCTAAATGTCAAGAAGCTCGAACAGGACATCATGGTCTCGATTGACGATGCCATCAAACTCGCCAAGTCCAGTTTTCAGCGTATGCAGGCCACCCGCGAAGCCCGCGATTACGCCCAGGCCGCGCTCGAAGCGGAACAGAAAAAACTGGAGAACGGCAAAAGCACCAACTTTGAAGTCCTGCGTTTGCAGCGGGATCTTACGTCCGCCAGTTCGGACATGATTAGCGCCCATATCGAATACAAACGGAATCTCGCCCAGCTCAGTTTCTTCGAAGCCAGCACCCTGGAGCGGTTGGGGATTGACCTCGAAGTGAAGTGAGCTTTGCGCGGGGAGAGACACGTTGAGCAGCCAGCCCTCACCACCGACAAAATCCGTCGCCAATCTCGTCCCGTCGGTCGCTTGCATGGGCCGATATTTTCCGGTGGCTTGGGCGAACTTGAGTCCGGCTGCATCGCACACTGCGGCTGTCGCTTCGTAGAGGCGTCCTTTCCGGTTGGTCACCAACTCCCCGGTCACCAGAACCTCCCTGCCCGGCAGCATGGGACTGAGGAAACGCACATTCAACTCGGCGCAATAGGCGAAACGCCGGGTTTGCGCGGCGCAGGCCCAAACCATGATTTCGTCCAGCACGGTGGCGATGATTCCGCCATGCACTACGCCCTTGAAGCCGGCGTGTTCGGGGCGCGGCAAAAACTTCGCCCGCACCAGTCGCCCATCGGTCTCGAAGCGCAGGTTGAGGCCGAGCGGATTGGCTTCGCCGCAGACGAAACACGAGCGGGTGTGGGGCAGTGGTTGCATGGGTGTTAGCGGCGCAAGCCTCCCGGCTGGCGACCGTTTCGACAAGCCTCTGGCTTTGGCGAACTCATTGTTCTGTCACGAGCCGGCAACCCGGAGGGTTGCCGCCACATCCGCAAGCCGGGAGGCTTGCGCCATTACTGCGGCTGGCGCACAATCATCTCCGTGAATTTCCGAGAGAAAATTGTGACGTGGGAAAACCTTCCCGCTTGGCGTGCGGCCATGCGAGCCGACGGAAAAAAACTCGTCGTCACCAACGGTTGCTTCGATCTGCTCCATGTTGGCCATGTGACTTACCTTGAATCCGCGCGCAATCAGGGCGACGCCTTGCTTCTCGGCCTGAACGGCGATGATTCCGTTCGGCAATTGAAAGGCGATTCGCGTCCCGTGAATTCGGAAGCCGACCGCGCCCTCGTGCTCGCCGCGCTGCAAAGCGTGGACGGCGTCTGCATCTTCGCCGAAAAGGCGGCGACGCGTTTCCTCGCCGCAGCGCAGCCGGACATTTACGTGAAGGGCGGCGACTACACGTTGGAAACGCTAAACCAGGAAGAGCGGCGGGCGGTGGAGTCCGGTGGTGGGCGGATCGTTATCATTCCATTCGTGCCCGGCAAATCCACGACCGCGCTGCTCCAGACGATTTCGCGGCTGTGAGGAAGCCTGGCGCGGGGGGAT
>CAIKLQ010000295.1 GCA_903828255.1 uncultured Verrucomicrobiota bacterium | reverse complement strand
TCCCTTAACGGTGAGACCTCTATTAAGGATATTACCAGCCTCGTCCGCGCAAGTAAAGTAGGCCCTCCGCTGCGCAAAGAAACAAATCAACCTCCTTGCAACCAATCCGTCACTACACATAAACCTTAGCTACACATAACACAATTTATGTGCCGCGGCACATAAACGGTGAACCGCGCCTTGGACAAATTGGAGGGCCTCCTGAAACGCCGGGGTGTCACGACGAGCGCCGCCAGCCTCGGCGTGGTGCTCACGGCCAACGCCGTCCAAGCCGCACCGGTCGGATTGGCCCTCACGATTTCAACCGCCGCTGCGGTGGCGGGAACAACTTCCGCCACTACCGCAACTGCAACCGCAACAAAAGCCATCGCCATGACCACACTGCAAAAAACTCTGATCGCCACCACCATCGTCGCTGCTGTCGGCACGGGAATTTACGAAGCGCGCCAGGTCTCGCAACTGCGCGACCAAATCCAAACGCTCCAGCGACAGCAAGCAGAGCAAGTCCAGCAACTGGTCCGTGAGCGGGACGAAGCGGCGAGCAGACTTGCCGGTTTGCGCGACGACAATGAACGCTTGAACCGCAACACCGCGGAACTACTCAAGCTGCGCGGGGAAGTTGGTATGCTTCGAGGACAAGCGACTCGTGCCCGATCAGCAGAGCAAGAAAACGATCAGCTTCGCCCTGCTTTGGCGAAAGCTCAATCCTCGGCTGACCAGCTCGCATTCAAACAACTTGAGGAAAACACCGTCAATGACATGAAACAACTGGGCCTTGGTATCCGGCTGTACGCCGGCGATCACAATGACGTTCTGGCAACCAACTTTGATCAATTCATTTCCAATCTTCCCATGAAAACAAATGCGAATGGCACTGTAGCTTTTCGTAGCGGGAATGAACTAGCAAACTTCGAATTTATGAATGTCGGACTTGTGAATGAAAGGATGCCCGACACGTTGATCTTTCGGGAAAAAGTTCCGCGGAGAACTCCGGATGGCAAATGGACACGTGCGTATGGATTCGCCGATGGAAGGGTTGTCACGCAGGTTTCTGACGATGGAAACTTTGGAGATTGGGAAAACCAGCACACGGTTCCGCCACAAGCTCGCCCATGAGTCAGCGCATTGCCTTCAGCCGCGTTGACGCGGTGGAGACTGCTCGCCAACGCCCATCGCTGATCGTTATGCGACATGACGCGACTTTACTAATTCGTGACAAATCAAAACCAAAAACGAAGTGGAAAGGACCAATCAATATGCGCAAATGTAATCGAGTCGGCTTTACATTGATTGAACTGCTGGTGGTCATTGCCGTCATCGGAATTCTGGCGGCGTTATTGCTCGTGGGAATTTCCCGTGCCAAAGGAAAGGCGCAGCGAATTCAATGTGCAAACAATGTTCGCCAGTTGGGACAGGCAATGCAGTTGTTCATTGCGCAGTATCATGCCTATCCGCTCAGGGTAAATAGTGGATACTGGAAGGGGAAAGACACCGAACATTTCACTTCGTGGAATGCCGCCTTGGAAAATGAAATAGCCACCCATTTTCCTCGTGAAGGTTGGGCGGAGCCTAAAGGTGTGTGGGATTGCCCAGCTGCCGAGCGACCTTCCGATTTTCCATCCAACAGAGGTTTTCAAGAATATGGCTACAACGGAGACGGCTTGAATTCGATATTCGCGGCGAGCGCGCTTGGTCTGGGTGGTTACAGAGTGGACAAGAAATCATATGCCCCTCCCGTTAAAGAATCGGAAATTGCCGCCCCAAGTGAAATGATGGCGATTGGTGACGGATTTCATGAAGGTAATGGCATTGTTCAAGACGGCACGGGATTGTGGCGAGGGCATTTGTGGCCAGATTATTATGCGCAAGGCAAATTGGGCAGCACCAAAAGGAGTTTTTCGCGACATCAAGGAAAAGCCAACGTGGTGTTTTGCGACGGCCACGTTGAATCGCCGACGTTGAAATTTCTTTTTGAAGACACTAGCGATGCGGCTTTGGTTCGCTGGAATCGCGACCATCTGCCGCATCGAGATCGGCTGC
This sequence comes from uncultured Verrucomicrobiota bacterium, assembly GCA_903828255.1. Classification (GTDB taxonomy): domain Bacteria; phylum Verrucomicrobiota; class Verrucomicrobiia; order Limisphaerales; family JADLHS01; genus CAIKLQ01. The sequence continues at coordinate 4,651 of CAIKLQ010000295.1, read as the reverse complement.
CGCCGTGAGCATTTCCTGAAAATACCGCGCCCCGGGCGCGTTTCGCCGTTTTCTCAACTGCATCGTTCAGCCTCAAAGATTGTAGTACGCCTCGCGCAGGAGTTTGATGTTCTTCAGATTCGACGGGACTGTGGCTGGCAACGTCGTCTGGGCGTCGGCCTTGGCGAAGCAGTAGAGGCCGAACAACTCCGGGTCAAGCTGGCGCCAGAGATTGGCCTCCGCCACCCAGCCCGGAGGGCGTCAGAGAATAGCCCGGTGATTCATCGCTGGGCTCGGTGAATCTTCGGACCCAAGTCCCGGCAGGGACGACAGAAAACCAAGCTATTGCGGGCCGCCCGCCTGGGTTCTCTTTCGTCCCTGCGGGACTTGACCGCCTCCGCCGCGGAGCCCAGCGATGAATCGCTGGGCTATTCTCAAGCGTCCCATACGGGACGCGAAGTGCGGCCACCCACGCCAGCAAGTCGGGCGCGTAGATGTCGCCAACCCAAATGGCGCTTTCAAAACTCTGTAGGAGCCGAGGTAAAGAGGCTCAAATCACTTGGAAATCGGCGACTCCTCACGTCGTCTCCTACAACTTTGAAAGAGTCTCCCGATAGCTTTCACTTCTTCCCCGCACGATTGACCGCCCGTCGCAGCGGCGGGCGGACGCGATGGTGATAGGGATCGTCCGTTTCGATCTGGCAGTGGTAGATCTCCACCAGCCGGAGCATGGCCGCTTCGGCGGTGGGACTGTCAAGGGAGCCACCGGCGAAGCGCTCGCGATCCAGCACCGCCCGCAGATGCAGGATTTCCCAGCGCCAGTTTCGCTGGGCGTAATCGGGCAAGCGCGCCGCGACGGCTTCGGCGTGGTAGTACGCCCGCAGCACCGCTTCCTGGTCCACCGGCTTTTTGCGATAGGAGTTTGACGCGGTGGCTTCGAGCAGGTCAATGATCGCCAGCACGTCATTCGTCACTCCCGGGCCAAACTCGTAGGCGATGTATTCCTCGAGGGTAGCCCGGGCGGTTCGGTTCGGATCCCAATAAAACTGAACCACCGCCGCCTTGTTCATGTCCTCATAGATGCCTTCGCTGTAGGGAAAACCGCCGCGCACCGACTGCTTGACCTGATCCCACAGCCGCTGAAATCGGGCGGGCAATGGATTCGCGCCGAAGCCGCCCCAAGGCCAGTTGCCCCACATGCTGATCTCCGGAAAGTTGAGCAACGGCAGTTTGCCCGGCACGCCGACATCCAAGGGATAACGCGGAAAATCTTCATGCGCATCCGCCAGAATGAAGTCCACCCAGTGCTCGCCTTTGGCCAACGCGTCGGTCAGGCCTTGCCATTCGCCTTCGGGCGGCGTGTCGAACATCCACGTGCTGAGCACCGTTTTCATTTTCGGAAAGTAGCTTTGGCCCAGCCGCGTCAGATCCCGCGAGAGTTTCAGGTAGCCGTTGCTGCCCCACGGCTGGCATTGTTCGCAGGCGCAACCGCCTTCGTCGTAGGGCCAGTGGACGAGAATATCGAGGCCAACATCCGCCAGCTTGGCGTAAAGCTGTCGGGCGTTCTCCATCAGGTAGGCGTGGCCCTCCGGATTGCTCGGGCAAATCGGATGGCCGCTGTTGCCGCGCCGCCCGGTGGGATCCGGCAGGCGCTTCGCCCGGATGTTCGCCGGCGCGCCGATGAACATCGTGTTGTTGATGCCCGTGGCGAACTCGATTCCCAACGCCCGCGCCGTCCGCGCGTATTTGCGCACCATGTCCATGGCGGGCGCAGCTTCCGGATCGTTCCAGTCCTGAAGATTGATCATCGGGAAGATGACCATGACGGCATTGACGCCCCACAGGGCAAGGTCCTCCAAGTAGCGGGCGATCTCCGCGTCGGAAGCCTGCACATACCAGTTGTGAAAATGACTGGCGAAATACATGCCGCGCAGCGAACCGTGCGGCTTCGAGATGCCCCGACAGGCTGAAGGCTGAAACGCCGCGTCATATCGGCTGGTGCGGAGAAACTTGCCGATGCCGTAAAGCAAACCTCGCGGCGAGCCGCCGGAAACCCTGACCGCGCCACCCGTTCGATCAAAGCGAAAAGCCTCCGGTGCCAAGCGGTCATCCACCGTCAGGATGATCTGCGCTCGATCCTGAGCTTCCATGACGTTTGCAGCGCAACGCTGCTCGATGCGGTCCTTGAGAATCGCGAACGTCCTGGCGACCAGCGGGTCGGCGGGCGCTGCAATCTTGACGCGAACCTCGCGTGGAGTTGTCCCGCCGGGTTGAACCGCACTTTGCTGATGGGTGGCGACGCATCCCGGCAATCCCGCCCCGACAGCAGCAACTCCGGCGCACTTGAGAAACATTCTGCGACTGTGCGCATCCAGCATTTGACTCCCAACGGGAAAATTCATGGCGCATTACTGACAGAGCACGGCTGGAAACTCAATACCGCAACACCCGCACGTCGCCGGCTTCCATCGGCAACGTGAGGCGCGGACCGCGACCCAACTTTGCGCCGGAGAGCGCGTCCACCACCGAGCGGGAGCGACCGGTGTGAATCACAAGCGGACCATTCGTGTGCGCCTGGATCGAGAGGAATCCCTCCGCTGCCCAGACGGCGGCGTTTTCTTCCGTGAAGAGATGCACGTCCGCCATCCGGGCGAAGGCGCGCACCAATTCGGGCGTCAGCGCGGGTACGCCCACGAATATGTCCAGTCCCAGTGGGCGACGGCGAAGGGCGACGGCGGGCGAGCCATCTTGATAGGTCGCCAGTGTTTCCGCCGGATTCGCTTCGACTGTGAACAAGGGCTGAATCGCTTCCTTCGGTCCCCAAGGTCTCGTCAATCCCAGTTTGCGTCCGGCTTCAGTTGGCGTGGCTTCCGCCGCGCCGGCTGCGACCGTGCGATGTTTGAAGCCGGTGACCTCGCTCATCGCGGCGACATCCGCATGGTCGGGCAGCAAGTAGCCTGGCGCGTAGCACCAGACGCGCGTCGTGTTCGGCGGACGCTTTTCGGCAAGGGCGCGTCGCTCGGCCGGACTCAGCGACCAGGCGGCGAGAAAGATCTGGAGTTTGGCGGGCACTTTGCCCGCCAGCGCGTCTGCCAGAGTGAACTGCCCATACGGCGCGCCGCAGCGTCCCAAGGCGGCGCGGGCATCGTAGATCAAGGGTTTCGCGGCCACGGCGGAACTGCCCGTCAGGTGACAAAAACTGTCCTCGCCGACAATCGCCGCAATCTCCGGCGTGAACGGTCGGGCGCGCTTGAGCATCGCTTGCTCAACCGGCATCAGGTGTTCCTGTTCCTCCCAGATCGCGGCGTCATTGAACCAGCCTTCCCCCGGCAGATCCATCCACCATGTCCCGAAGCCGCGCACGGCCGCCTGAGCCGTGTTCCGCAGCATCACTTGTTGGGTTTGCCGCAAGTTGACCAAGCCCCCTTCCTGCGCGTGCTCCACCGTGCGCGTGTCAAGGTGCGTGCGCGAATCGTCCTCGTTGAGCCAGAGGATACCTGCGTTGCGAACGCTTTCGGCGGGACTCATGCTGGGCGCGGTGCCGAGCCATTCGCGGTCGAAGTAGGAAATCGGCGAACAGAGGATATCAATGTCCTTGGACTTCAGCACCGGCGCGAGCGCGTAGTGCCCGCTGGTCGGGGCGCCGTTGGCCAGCGGCGGGAACTCGAATTGATAGCCGTAGAAGAAAACGACCAGCTTCTTGCCATCGCTGCCGCGTCGCGCTGCGGCGGCCAGCGCCAGAACCATGTCCGCCATCTCGCGTTGCTGGAAGCGCGCGAATTCAATCAGCCTCCGCTCGCGCGCCGGGTCGCGCAGGAAGCCATTCGGATGAGCGCGCCGCTCATCGGCGGTCGGCGGTTCGGCGGCGGCAAAGTCCGCGTCGCCGCGCTCCTTGAGCCAACCGCGAAATGCTTCCCGCGTGGCCGGGTCGTAGCCGCTCAACGGTCGTTCCCACGAACCTTCGTAAAACCATTCGCCGGTGTTTTGGCCGCAGGGATGAACGCCGGCGAAATGATCTGGAAACGCTTTGGTTAGATGGCGGCAGAGTTCTTCCAGATGCGCGGCAGTGGCGGCGCGATAGCCGCGATGCGAGACCGATGCAAATTTCCCCGGCTGGTTGGTGTCGTAAATCATCAGCGCTTCGGGATCAAGTTTCAGCCACCAATCCGGGGCGTAGCCGCTGACGCGCGGCACGAGCAGCACCTTGGGATTGACGGCGATAATTTGCCGGCAAAGATCATCGAGCGCCCGCCAATCCTGCGGTTGCTCCGGCGGGGCCCAGCAGTTGGGTGCGCTGAATGAAACCAGGTTCACGCCCGCATCCCGCGCCAGCGCCACTTGCGCGAGCAGCGGTCCGGGCGGTCCGCCGATGTTGAGGTATTCGCCGTTGCTGACCTGATAGACCGCCGGGTGAAGCTGCCGCTTCGGCGTCGCCCTGGCGCGGAAGGTGACGCGGTATTTCCGATTGGCGGAAAAACTCAAATTCAGATGGCTGTGAAGGTGGAAGTCGGGCCAAGTGCCGTTCGGTGGGTTGGTCAATTTGACCTGAAGCGCACCGTTGGTCACCGCCACCTGACCAACCGTGTTCTTCTCTCCCGGCGGCCAGAGCTTCCAGACCGCGCCGAAAATTTCTGCGCTCGCGAAACTCCCGGGCGAAAGGACATCTGTGCCC
>CAIKLQ010000294.1 GCA_903828255.1 uncultured Verrucomicrobiota bacterium | reverse complement strand
TTCACGGCGGCACGCTGGCCCGGCATGACACCAAGTTGAACCAGCAAATCTGGTCCGTGGAGTTGCTTGACCAGCCAAGGCTCGCGCGGCAAGTCGCGGAAACGCTTCTGGCTTACCGCATCGCGCAGGAGAAGTTCAGCGACGCGCATCCCGACGCCGACCCGCCCAAACTTCCCTCGCCGGACAAACTCATGCGTCTGGCCGAGCGGCAAGCGGCAACGGCGCTGGATTTGCGCGTCGTGGGCCAGAGCATCTGGGTCGGATCGCCGGGAAAAGTCGTGCAGTACGACTGGCAAACCGGCAGGCCCGTCAAGAACATCACCTCGCAGGGCGGCTTTCGGGGGATGGTTCCGCGCGGCGACGAGTTGCTGCTGCTCGAAGATAGATCGGGCAAACACATCCTGACGCATCTCAACCTGGCCACGGGCGCGTCGCGTGAGGATGAAATTCCTTCTCCCTCAGCCGCCGCCGCGCCAGGCGGCGCGAGCCAGATCACGCTCGCGGCCACCGGCGGCGAAACCGCTCGCAAAACTCCGCTGGCTGGGCTGCCGGCGGGCGTGGCCGGGCAGGGCGCAGGTCAGCCACTCGATTCGACGAAAGTCGAGCAACAAGCCTCGCATCTTTCACTGGCAGGCAGGGTCGCGCTCCCGGCCGTGCTCTCCGCCAACCGCGCACAGGAACGCACGCTGGCCGAGATGAACGGCACGGCGGACCAAAAACCCGCCGTCGCCCCAACCGCGACCGACCAATCGTTCTTGATCTCGGATCGCGACGGCTTCCTGCAATTTTCGACGCGCCTGATCGAGCGCCGGTTTCTCACCCGCCAGGCGACGAAAGGGCCGCCGAAAAAGTCCGCGCTCAACGGTTCCGTGGGCCTGGCCTCCGGCCCCGAGGTTTCAAATGAAATCCTCAACGACATCCAGCGCGACCGCGGCGGCGACACCGTGGTGGCGGATGAAAGCCGCTATCAAATCACAATCCGGCGGGCCGATGGCAAAGCGCCGGCGCCGTGGGCCGCCGAGGTGATTGGCCCGCCGTCGTTGTTTCCGCTCGCATCGGTCAATGTCGTCACGGCCAACCAGAAGCTCATCGTCCTCGACAAGAACAACCAGAAGCTCTGGGAAAGCGCGTTGAGCTACAACGTTGTCGCCGCGGCGCACTACGGGGAAAACCCGACGCGGGGCGAAGGCCCGTGCGTGGAGCACGGCAGCACGCTGTTTGTTTTCGACCAAGGCGTGTTAACCGCCTTCGACCTGAAGACCGGCAATGCGCAATGGCGTTTGCCGTCGGTGGGCATTTCGAGTTTGTTCTTCGATGCGCCGGGGATGCTTTACGTCAACTCCACGACCGCCAGCCCGGAGAGCATCAAATACTCGCGGCAGATTGACGTGGCCGCGAAGAACAGCGGCGTCATCCTCAAGCTCGATCCGCGCTCCGGCAAGACGCTCTGGACGCGCGAAACGTCCGGCGCGCTGACCTACCTCTCCAGCCCGTTCCTTTACACGCTGGAATCATTCGCGTCCTACGACGACTCCGATGATGGTAGCCCGTTTCCAGTGCAAAGCGGCCTGGAGACGCAGCCGTTCTTCCGCCTCAAGCGCCTCGATCTCCGAACAGGCAAGGACCTGTGGGAGCATTTCCAGCAACGCGCCCCGCTCGACGTGCGCTTCGACCGCAACACGATCCGACTCGTGTTTCGCAAGGAAGTGCAGGTGCTGAAATTCTTCGCGCTGTAGGTGGAAGGCTTCCGCGCCAACGGATGGAAAGTTCCAACGGATGCGGAAATGGAGGGATTCAACACTGTAGTTGTAGGGGACGACGTAAGGAGTCCGCAAGTCTGTCGCAATGTGAGCCTCGGAACTCCTGACCCGCTGCAGAATTTTTGGACTCATCGGGAAATGGGTTGGGCCAAGAAAGCCGGGTCAGGGGACCCCGCCTACAACACCGGACTCGATCCTGTAGGCCCGGTGCCCCCACCGGGCGACCCAAGCGGATTGCGCGGATCAGCCTCTTCTTCCCTTCCGCATCCGTGTTATCCATGAAATCCGTGGTTCCAACCTCGCAGTGCGGCGTAATGGACACTTTTCCTTGCCTACAAGCATAAGACTCCCGCAAACCGTAACTTGGGCGTTGCCCGGAGTTTCGTGTGCTACCGGATTGCGCGGAGCGTCTGGAGTGCGGCGAGCTTGCTCCCGCTTTTTTGCCCGCCGGCATGGGACAGCGGCAGCAAGCTGCGCGCACTACAAACGCTTCGCATCTGGCTGCGTTTCGGACTCAAAAGGTCCGAGAGACGAACGATCACATCCGCGCCGCCGCCTTCCCCCCTGCAGGGGGGTAGGCGGCCCCCATCTTCCTGTTTGGCTGCCGCCAAACAAGGAAGTTGAAAACAACATACAAGAGACGCCGAGGTCGCGGAGGAACGCCGAGTTTGGGAGACAAATCAGGGTTCATCTCTTGGAGTATTTCACCAGTTTCTCTCCGCGTCCTCCGCGCCCCGGCGTTGAAGCCGGAATTCCCTTTTTCGATTAGATCGGGGCAACTACTCTCGCGTCATGAAGTTCTTCACGAATCCCGCGCTCCCGGTGGCGTTCCTCCTTTCGGCGTGCGTTGCGGCTCAAGCTGGCAGCGCGCGAGTGCAGTTGGGCAATGAAGTTCTGGCCGAACACCGCTTCAAGGAATTGGCCGGGAAGCGCATCGGCCTGATCACGAATCCCTCGGGCGTGAACCACAATCTGGAATCCACGATTGACGTTTTACGCGCCGCGCCCGGGGTAAAGCTGGTGGCGTTGTTTGGTCCGGAACATGGCGTTTATGGCGACGTGTGGGCGGGCGATAACATCGAGAGTGCGACGGATCCGCGCACCGGATTGCCGGTCCATTCACTCTTCGGCAAGACCCGCAAGCCCACGCCGGAGATGCTCAAAGGCCTCGACGCGCTGGTCTATGATTTGCAGGACACCGGTTGCCGCTCCTACACCTTTATCAGCACCATGGGGGTGGCGATGGCGGCGTGCGGCGAGGCCGGCATTGAGTTCATCGTGCTAGATCGCCCCAACCCACTTGGCGGCGAGCGCATCGAGGGGCCGTTGGTTGCGAACGAGAACTTCCGCTCGTTCGTGAGCCGGTGGGACGTGCCTTATGTGTACGGCCTGACGTGCGGCGAACTAGCGCGCATGATCAACGCGGAAGGTTGGATCAAGCCGCCCTGCAAGCTGACAGTCATCCCGCTCGCCGGCTGGAAGCGCGCGATGGGGTGGCGCGATACCGGTTTGCCGTGGGTGCCGACTTCCCCGCATGTGCCGAATGAGGAATCGCCGTTGTTTCAAGTGGCCACCGGGATGCTCGGTGAAATTAGCGGCGTGAGCACGGGCATCGGTTATCCGCTCCCGTTTCAATGTGTGGCCGCGCCCGACGTGGACAAACAGAAACTGGCGGCGGTGCTCAACGGCTACAGCCTGCCGGGCGTGCGCTTCGTGCCGGTGAGTTACAAGCCATACTATTTTGCGTTCTCGAACCAGCCGATCACCGGCGTGCAGATCTATTTCACCGACCCGCGTAAAGCCCCGCTCACGGGGATCAACTTTTACGCAATGGAGGCGTTGAAGAAGGTCGCGGGCCGCGACTTGTTCGAGGAAGCGGTGAAGGCGAAGAAGAAATTCGACATGTTCGACAAGGTGAACGGCACGGACGCCACGCGTTTGGCGTTGCAAGGCGGCAAATCCGCGGCTGAGATTGTGGCGTCGTGGCAGGCAGGCGAGAAAAGGTTCCGCGAGCAGAGGCGGAAGTATTTGTTGTATTAGTCCGTAGTCCGTGGTCAGGAGCAAATTCTGGCCGCTCGCTCGTGGCTACTAACTGCGGCCTATGAACTGGGGCCTTTTGCGGCTTTGACAGGCGCGGCAAAACTTGGGACGCTCACGCAACGATTGAGCCGAATCCGACCATGAAGAACCCGCTGCAACTGCTGTTGATGTTTTTGGCGTTCTGCCTCTGTGTGCTGGTTGCCTTTCAGTGGCATCGCGAGACGCGGTTGCGGCAGGAGGTCCAGACCCTGACCAACACAGTCCAAAACAAACTCGAGATTATCCAGAACCAGCAAGCCGCGCAGAAGCACGCCGACGAGGAGATCAAGCGGTTGGATGGATTGAAGATCGAATTAACCGAACTAGTCAAAAGCAATCGCACCGAAATCGCGCGGCTGATGAAGGACCAGGAAAAGAGCGACCAAGAGATCGAGAGGGGCCTCAAGCAAGTTGAGGTTTACAAAGGTGCGCTGCAAAAGGCCAACGACAGCATCAAAATCCAGAACGACAGCGTCAAGACCCAGAACGAGAGCATCAAGACGCAAAACGACAACCTGAAGAAACTTGCAGAGGAACATAGCGAACTGGTGGCCAAGTACAACAAAGTGGTGGCAGACTTCAACGACCTGGCGAAGAAGTGGAATGATGCGCAGGCCGCCGTTGCCGCCGCTGCCGCGAGCCCGCCGACAAAGAAATAACCCCCCCCGATCCGCCCCCGGCCCGCTGCCCCTACTTCTGGGGCTGCGCTGAGATGGCGAAGGATACTTTCTGAATTCCCTCCCGCCGGACGAGGTCTAGCACGCGAATGACGGCCCCGTGGGTGGCATCTTTGTCGCCACTAATGTAAACCGGCACGTTGGTATTAACCCGGAATTTGTTGGAGAGGTAGCTGCGCAAGTCCACGACATTGATGGGTTTCTTTTCGACGAAGACTTCGCCCGCTTTGTCCACGGAGATGTTGATGATGTCGGGCTTGAAATCGCGCGTGGCCATGGTGGCGGTGGGGAGATCCATTTTGATGGACTGCATCTTGATCATGGTGAGGCTGGCCATCATGAACGCCGCAAGCAGGAAGAACATGATGTCAATGAGCGGAATGATCTCAATACGGGCTTTTTTTTCCGGAAGTGGCGAGCCGATTTTCATGGCGATGGGGGCTCCGAAGTCCGGGGTTAATCCTCCCGGCGGAACATCTGGGTTTCGTGCCCGCGCTGTTTGGCGGAGGAAACCATGACTTCGACGTTGGTGGCGGCGGATTCCAATTCGAAGTGAAGCTGCGCCACTTTCCGGGTGAAATAGTTGAAGGGGATCAGCGCAAAAATCGCGATGGCCAACCCGCACATGGTAGCGATGAGCGCCTCGCCAATGCCCCCGGTGATCGAGCCCATCGCGCCTTCGACGCTCTCCGTACCTAGCGCAATGAAGGTGCGGAAGATGCCGGATACTGTGCCCAGCAAACCGAGCAGCGGCGCGAGTGTCACCAAGGTGTCCATGACGCCGATGAAACGTCCGGCCTTTTGAAGTTCAGCGCCAGCGGCCACCGCCAACGCGCCCTGAAGCGAGGAATGATAATGATTCATGCCATGCCAGATCATGCGGACGATCGGGTCGGTGGAGCCTTTCGAGAGGCGGGAAGCCTCCTTGAAGTCGCCCGCTTCCAGGGAGGCGAAGAGTTTTTCCAAGGTTTGCGGATCGCGCCGCCGGCTCTCGCGCCACCACCAGAACAGGCGTTCGCCGACCACGGCCACCGCGACCAGGCCGGCAATGAGGATTGGCCACATGATCGGGCCGCCGGCTTCAAAGTTTTGAATGAGGATGTTCGCTAACATACTTCAACGTTTCGCTCGGTAGTGGATTTTCGGGGTTCTGGCAGTGGGTTCTTGGTTGTCTAAGTTTATGGCGCTTTCAGCGTAGCGAGCCGGATTCCAGTTTGTCCATGCCGAATTGTGTTCATGAGGGGTTAACGCTGAAGCTTGAACACGATGTCCAAGGTGTGGTAGCGCACTTCGCCCGGCGGGGTGCGCAGGCGCAGGTGCTTGCGGACATGCTCGAGCGCCACTTCATCCAACACCTTGTAGCCGGCGCTTTTCTGGAGTTTGACGTCGGTCACGGCACCCGAAGCATCCACGGTGATGAGGAGCGTGGCCGTGCCTTGATAGCCCATCCGAATGGCAATCCCAGGATAATCCGGCGAGGGATGCCCGCCCCAATCGCCGACGCTGGGGACATACTTGGTGGGATCGTTGGCGGGGGGGCGTACCGGCCGGGGAGGCGCGGCCGGAGGCGGCGCGGCCAAGCGGGTCGGGGCGAGCACCACCGGACCTTCCACGGGCACCGCGAAGGTAACAGTCGAAGCATCGGCCGCAACCACGGTGGCGATGACCGGCGTTTCCGGCGAGACGTCAGCCGCCGGCTCCGGCTCCGGTCGCTCCTCCGGCTGCTTTGGGGGGGGGATGTCGTCCGGCGGGACGATGACGACCGGGACGATATCCACAACCTCGGCCAAGGGTCTGACATGGACGGCCGGCGCTTTGAGGCCCACGACCCCGATCAACAGGAAGAGGCAGCAAATGGAATTGGCCCACGCCAGCCGGCGGTTGGAATCCTTGTATTCCTGGGGGAGACAAAGCTTCGAGAGTTCCGACGCCATGCGGTAAGCCTGCGGCGCTGCGGTGGAAGGGTTAGGGTCCATGAAGAATAATGCCGCCTGAACTAGGAAGCACGACTATCAACTTAAATTTAGCGGCAACCGCATATTCATTCCCATGGTCAACCATTGTTACGATCTCGTCGAACCCGGTTAAACTATGGGAATTTCATCGGCGTGCAACAATTCTTATCAAACAATTTTATGATTTCACTTGCATCATTAGCGGGGTCCGACTAAAAACGCTGTGAAGTTCGGTTAAACCTAAAAACAAACTTAGAAAGCCATGAGAAAATCTTCGCTTCTGAATTCCCCCCGCACCGTCTGCAAAGCCCTTGGAGCGGCTCTGGCCGGTGCGGCCCTGCTGGGCTCGACCGCCCAGGCTGAAACCACCAACGCAACAGAACTCCCGGCGGTCGTCGTGACCGGGTCTTACATTCCGACTGCCGAGACAGTTGGAGCAGCACCAGTGGAAACCGTGACTGCTGCCCAAATCGAAAAAGTCGGCGCCCAAGATGTGCTCGAGCTCGTCAAAAAGCTAAGCGCTTCATTTTCCGGCAACGGGAATGTTGGCCAAACGGTGAACAACGGGGGCGGCGGCGAAGCCAGTGTCGCCATCCGAAACCTGCCCACTTTGGTGCTGCTTGACGGACGCAGGCTCGCCAATTCCGCTTTCAGCAGCGGCTCCGTCGTGGACCTGAACACGATCCCTTTGGCCATGGTCGAACGGATTGAAATTCTTAAGGATGGATCCTCCGCACTTTACGGTTCGGATGCGATCGGCGGGGTTGTTAACATCATCACAAAGAAGAACTGGTCTGGGGTGGAAATCGGGGGGAGATATGGGTTTGCCACAGATAAAGGCAGCGTGACCGAACAGCGTGCCTATGTAGTTGGCGGGATAACCACCGAGACGAGTTCCTTCTCGGCTGGAGCTCAGTACTACTACATGGATCCGCTCCTTGCGAAAGACCGCAGCGTGGCATCGCTTGGGACCGCCGAGCTTTTGAAGGCCGGAGTTTTTCCCCCGACCTACGTTAGCCCCACCTATCCGGGACGCGTCCAGAGCGAAGGCGTGTCCTACATCCTTGCTGGCTCCCCATTTGCCGTCGGTGCGGCGGGCTACAATGCCGCCATTACCAGACCCCCGGTGGACGCTGGCGTCTCCTACCCGAACATGACGGCTTACCTTACGGCCCATCCTGGGACCTATCTCCCGATTTCTTCAACCCCGGCTGGCCAGTTACTCGACTCGGCCCTCACTTCGGCCGGTGTCGGTAGCGGCGAGGACTGGGGTTGGCCTTTGCTAAACACCACTCAGTTGGGAGTTCCTTCGATCATGTCGCAAGATCGGCGACAGGCCTTTGCAAATGGCAGTCACGAACTGTTTGGCAAGCGCATGGAACTATTCGGAAGCTTCCTATTCGCCAACACGTTTAGCCGGGGGGCATTGGCCCCGGCCCCTATGTCCAGCCTTGGTAATGCCAACATTACGATTTCCGGGGCTGCTCCAATAAATCCCTTTCAGATTGACCTCGGCGCCAATGGTGAGGGGGATCCGCGGGTGCGAACCCGCTTCATAGACATTGGCTCGCGTTTATACGAGAATCAAAATGACGTTTACCACTTTGTAGGTGGGTTGAAAGGCGAATTTGATAGCGGTTACACCTACGAAGCCGCCTACAACTACAACCGCAATGATCAGGTTCAATACCTTCGGAACTCGCCGAACGGGGCCGCACTGGAGCTTGCCACCCAGGCAAACGTGGATGCCGCCCTGGCAGCTCAGGGCTTGAGCCAACTGACTGATCCAAACGGTCCCGTGCCGCTGTTCAATCCCTTCGCTCTGCCTGGTGGGAATGATTCGCGCACCATCGAAGCTCTACGTGCCACCGGAATTGAAACCGGCATGTCGGAGTTGTGGGGGGCAGATGCACATATCACTGGCTCACCTTTTGCATTGCCTGCTGGCAAGGTTTCTTTTGCGGTGGGGGGCGGGTTTTACGAGGAAACCTTGGCTATTGAATACGATGGCTTGACCAAAATGGGCCAATTGATTGGGCAGAACCAGAACTTCTCAACTCCTCCCGGGAGGCGCGATTCTTGGTCAGGCTTCATCGAAGCGCGGATTCCGATCACGTCAGAGGAGAAGAATATTGCCGGCTTCCGCAGCTTGGAGATAACGGCCGCCGGACGCTATGAGAGTTTTGATCCAGGTGGCAGTTCAGCGGTGCCGAAGGTAGGGGTCCGTTGGCAGCCATTCGACAACCAACTTACCCTCCGTGCCAGTTATTCTCAGAGTTTTCTCGCACCTAACGTTTTTGAGCTCTATGGCGCGCCGGTGGTTAGCTATGACACCGTCAAAGCAGGAGGTAACGGCCAAGTCCAAATGAACTGGGTTTCCAGCCCCACCTTGAAACCCGCGGACGCGGAGAACTGGGGTGCCGGGTTTGTCTTTTCCCCCAAATGTGTCAAAGGGCTAACCGTCAACGTGGACTACTACCACGTCAAGACTGAGAATGATGTATACCGCGTCGGAGCGCAAGCAGTAGCGGACAGCCTCAATGCTTCCGGCTCGGCGTCGGAATTCGCGCCCAGCTTTCGATTCGACGACGGTTCCGGGCTGACGACGACTGCCCCGAATCAAGTGACGGTAGCCAACTGGGGGAGTGCCGGCCGACCGCTGCGCAACGGCGCCCAACAAGAAACGGACGGCTTGGATCTGGGTGCGTCATACGAGTTGCCAACCGATTCCCTTGGCAAGTTCACCTTCTTCGTGAACGCCAATGTGCTCTTCAACTATGAATATACCGACCCGCTTATCGGTGGACCCTATCAGTACGCGGGGCAATTCACCGATAGCGGCCCGAGTGGCGGCGCGCAAGGCACCTTGCCTGACTTTGCCATAAACACGGGCTTGACATGGGAATTCAAGAACTTCACTTACTCGATCCTTGCTCGATACATACCAGAAGTTACCGACCTTGGCGATATGCATCCAAGCTCCGGTTCTCCGGTCAATGATTACACTCTCAATGGCTTGGCTTGGACCGTCCCGGCTTACTATTCGATCGATATGCAGTTGGCTTACGAGTTCAAATCACCTGGCAAGTGGTATGACCGCACCCGTCTCGCGGTGGGCTGCAACAACATCACCGATAACATCGCGCCACTCATCGCCTCTTCGTCCGAGGATAATACCGACAAGTCCACCTACGACATTCTGGGCCGGTTTATTTACTTCGAACTCAGCAAGAAATTCTAACCTCAGAATTGTTTTAGAAGCTGGGAATCCTGACGGATTCCCAGCTTTTTTCTGCGCCCAGGGGGGGGGGCCTCGAATTTGTCTCTTGAGACTTTTTCAAAACCCCGTGACCGCCGACGTTCGTCGGCGCAAATTTGCGGAATTTGAGCGCCGATTCACGTCCGCGGCTACGGTCTTGAAAGCCGCTCCTTTGTGACGAAGGATTGGGAAAAGTGTTTATCAGTCGGCCAGGAAAGCCCACACTCCGCGCCGATGAACTTGGCGCAAAACAAATCTGCCTGAATGGCGTAACTTCAAGAACCCAATCCTTGCTCACACTCACATCATGAACGCACCGAAACCCACTCGCACTTCGACACTCAATCGCCGCCAATTCTTGCGGCGCGCTTCCGCCACCACCGCCGTCATCGCCGCCGCGCCGATGATCGTCCCGTCCCGCGTCTTGGGCGCGGACAGCCAGACCGCCCCTAGCAACAAGATCAACCTCGCCTGCATCGGCGTGGGCGGTCAGGGCGGCGGGGACATCGGCGGGCTGTCGCGATTCTGCAATATCGTCGCGCTGTGCGATGTGGATTCGCGTCATGCCACCAAGACGTTCGAGAAATTCCCGTCGGCGAAACGCTTCAAGGATTTCCGGAAGATGTTCGACGAAGCCGCCGCGAGCTTCGATGCTGTGCTCGTCGCGACGCCGGACCATTTTCACGCGGTGGCGGCGATGGCCGCCATCAAGCACGGGAAGCATGTCTATTGCGAGAAGCCGCTCGCCCATTCGGTGGGGGAAGTGCGGGCATTGATGAAGGCCGCCCGCGAGTCCAAGGTGGTCACCCAACTCGGCAATCAGGGCCATTCGTTTAACAGCATTCGCGATTGCGTCGAATGGATTCAAGCCGGCGCCATTGGTCAGGTGCATACCATTCATGCCGGATCGGATGCGGTGAACTCCGGCGTGGATCAACTGGCATCGCTCAAGGAACAGCACCCCGTCCCGCCCACGCTCGACTGGGATCTCTGGCTCGGACCGGCCCAATTCCGCCCTTATCATCCGGCCTATCTGCCCGGATCGTGGCGCGGGTGGACGCCCTTCGGCAACGGCACCATCGGCGACTGGATGTGCCATGTGGTTGACCCCGTTTTTTGGGCGCTGGACCTCGGCGCGCCGAAGACCATCGTGGCCAAGGTCAAAGATTGGGACCCGAAGACGCAGGGCGATGCGTTTCCGAAAGGCGACGTCGTGACGTTTGAGTTTCCCGCCAACGCCAAGCGCGGTCCTATAACAATGCATTGGTATAGCGGCGTTGAACGCGTCCCGCGTCCGGAAGAATTCGAGGCCGACGACAAGAACATTGGCGCTGGTGCTGTTGTCATTGGGGACAAAGGCAAGCTCGCCTACGGTTCCCACGGGGCAAACAACGTCCGACTTCTGCCAGCCAAACGCATGGACGAATACCAGCGCCCGCCGAAGACCCTCCCGCGCGTCCGCGACCATCACGCGGATTGGATTGAG
Organism: uncultured Verrucomicrobiota bacterium; assembly: GCA_903828255.1. Lineage (GTDB taxonomy): Bacteria > Verrucomicrobiota > Verrucomicrobiia > Limisphaerales > JADLHS01 > CAIKLQ01. Next base: position 3,533 of record CAIKLQ010000294.1, on the reverse strand, counting down.
GCCATTCGCAACGGTCGGAAAGCTGGCTCGGATTTCGCCTACGGCGGCGCGTTGACGGAAGTCGCCATGCTAGGGGTGATCGCAATCAAGCTGGCCGGGACCAAGCTGGAGTGGGACGCGGACCAGGCGCAATTCGCCAACAACACGGAAGCCAACGCTCTGTTGAACCCACCCGCCCGCGCCGGCTGGACGTTATGATAGGAATCTGCCAACGGATGATATCTTCCAACGGATGCGGTCTGAACAACTAAGACGCAAAGCGACGAAGCTATTGAGAAATCCCTGGGATAGGGGACCGGACGGCGAACAAATTCTTGGCGCTGCGGAGCGGTTCTCCCGCTCCCCCGCGAAGGGGCAGAGGGGCGGGTGTGAATTCTCCCGGCCGCCGAATTATTTCCGCGACGAACCATTGCGAGGCGGCGGCGGCTGGTCTTCGACACAGCCGCGCTCCGGCAACAGGGGTCGCGACTTCCAGTCACAATCGAGCTTTGTCCAGCGGCGAATTTTCACGCATAGCGATCCGGTGAAAGCAGGCTCAACTCGAACGAGGTTTTTTCTCCGCTCAAAATCTCGCCCACGAGTTTCCCCGTGATGGGCGCGAGGCTCAAGCCCATCATCGCGTGACCGGTTGCCAGGGTGAGGTTGGCGAACTTCGCCGTGCGGCCCAGATACGGCAAGCCATCCGGCGAACACGGCCGCAGCCCGCGCCACGGCGAGAGGCCCGCGAAATCTTCCACCCGAAACTGCGGATAGTATTTCGGCACAGCCTTGAGGATGCCTTGCACGCGCACCGGGTTGATGTCCTCGTTCAAACCGGCGATCTCCATCGTGCCACCAAAGCGAAGCGCCCCGTCCATCGGCGTGACCGCCACCCGTGCCTCGGTGAAGATGGCGCAGATTTGCGGCAACTGGCGGGGCTTGGTCAGCGTGAGGCTGTAACCTTTGCCGGCTTGCAGCGGGATGTTCAACCCGAGTTCCCGCGCGATCACCGCCGACCACGAGCCCCCGCACAAAATGATTTCGTCCGCCGCAAACTCGCCGCGCGTTGTGCTCACGGCATTGATGCGCGGGCCGCTCAGCCGCCAGCCGGTCACTTCGGTGTTCCAACAAAACTCGACGCCTAGTTTTGCGCACTGGTCTTGGAGCGTTGCCAGGAAGCGATGCGGCGAGAGATGGCAATCCTTCGGGAAATAAATACCGCCCGCCACATCCATCGTCACGCCCGGATCAAGCTGCGCGAGTTGCTTGGCGTCCAACACTTGGGCCGGCACGCCGAGTGCATTCGCTTGGGCGGCGAACTTGGCCTCTTCTTCCAGCGCGGGTCCGGTTTTGCACAGCATCACCAAACCCCGCTGCACCAGACCGAAATCATTTCCCGGCGGCGCCGCGAATTCCGCGAACAAAGCGCGGCTGGCGAAACTCAGATCGCGAATCAGCGGCGCGCTGCGGCGGACATGCTCCGGATTGGCTGCGCGCCAGAATTTGTGCGCCCAGTCGAACAGTTCCGCGTCCAATCGGGGTTTGATGTAGAACGGCGATTCGGGATTCCACATCCATTTCAATCCGAGCGCCACCATGCCGGGCGCGGCGAGCGGCACGAAATGGCTGGGGACGATCATGCCGGCGTTGCCGAAGGAGCAGTTGTCGCGCTCCGCGGCGTGGCGCTCCAGGAGCGTCACCCGCAGACCGCGCTTCGCGCACGCGTGCGCCACGCTCAATCCGATGACTCCGCCACCGATGACGAGGATGTGTTTGCTCATGTCGGTTTCCGCCCGCGCCTTCGTCCGAGGCCGCTCACCTGATTCCCCAGCAGAAGGGATCCGCGTCGTTCAGAATCAGCGTGGTGTCGGCGTTCACGAACGCCGAGCCCCGGATGACCGGGCGGATTTCGCCGTTCACAACCTTGACTGTGCCGTCAAAACAACTACCCACAATGCTCTCCTGCCGCCACATCTCGCCCTCCCGGAGCTTCCCGTCGGCAAACAAACACGCGAGCTTGGCGCTCGTGCCGGTGCCGCAGGGCGAGCGGTCGTAGGCCTTTCCCGGACAGAGAACGAAGTTGCGCGAATGTGCGCCGGCCGCCTGCGGCGGGCCGAACAACTCGACGTGATCCACTTCGGGAAAGCCCTGCGCGTTCACCGCCTGGCGGATGCGCCACGCCAGATTGGTCAGGCGTTCCACGTTTGCCAGCGTCAGCGGTTCCTCGTGTTTTTCGACGAGGAAGAACCAGTTGCCGCCCCACGCCACATCGCCGGTGACTTTGCTGTGACCGGCCAGGTCCACCGTGACCGCTTTGGCTTGGCGATAGCTCGGCACGTTGGCGACGGACACTTCCCCGTTGGCATGGAGCGTGGCGGTGACAACGCCCACGGGCGTTTCGATGCGATGCTCGCCGGGCTGGATCCGTCCCAGATGCGCCAGCGTGACCACCAACCCGATCGTGCCGTGGCCGCACATGTTGAGAACACCGACGTTGTTGAAGAAAATGACGCCCGCCGCACAGGCCGGGTCCTGCGGTTCGACCAGCAACGCGCCGACGAACACGTCCGAGCCGCGCGGCTCGTTGACGACGGCGCTGCGGAATTGATCGCAATCCCGCGCGAAGCGCTCGCGCCGCTCCGCAAGCGAACCACCGCCCAGTTCCGGTCCTCCGCTGATGACTGTGCGCGTCGGCTCGCCGCCGGTGTGGGAATCTATGACGCGGACCTGTTTCATTTGGGGTTAGGGGATTTGCCCGAGCGCGGGCGAAACTTCTCCCCCGCGGATGAGGAAGAGGACGGAGTGAGGGGACATTTGTCTGCAATTCGAGCGCACATATCCACTCGTTCCCCCTCACCCTGACCCTCTCCCCCTCGGCGGGGGAGAGGGAACAGCAAAGCGCGTCCAGCGAATGTTCCACAGACCTTCGAACTACCCCCAGTCACAGGTTTGGCGTACGGCGGCGGGCAATTCTCCCTCTCCCCTTCCGAAGGGGAGAGGGCCGGGGTGAGGGGAAATTTCCAGCGCATGGCTACCGTTTAGGAATCTTGGGCCGGTTGCGGATGCCATCGTGAATGATTTTCAAAACGCGCTTGCGCTCCTCACCCAGCAGCGTCAGGCGCGGGGCGCGCACCCATTCCGCACCCAAACCACATTCCTGGACGGCGAGCTTGATGTATTGCACAAACTTCACATGCACGTCCAGATGCAGGAGCGGCGTGAACCAGCGGTAAATTTCGCGGGCCTTGTCCCACTCGCCCCGGCGGGTGAGTTCCCAGAAGTATTGGTTCTCCGCCGGAAAGGCGATGCCGCTGCCCGCCACCCAGCCGTCAATGCCAAGGATGGACGCTTCGAGCGCGAGATCGTCCACGCCCGTGAAAATGGCGTAGCGGTCGCCTACCGTGTTGTGCAGATCCGTGATGCGGCGGACGTCGCCGGAACTTTCCTTGAGCGCGACGAAATTCTTCTGGTCGGCCAACTCGGCGAACATCGCGGGCGTGAGGTCGTTCGCGTAGCTGATCGGGTTGTTGTAAATCATGATGGGCAGGCCGGTG
>CAIKLQ010000293.1 GCA_903828255.1 uncultured Verrucomicrobiota bacterium | reverse complement strand
CGCGCGTAAGTCATTTGGCCCTGGCTCCTTGGAAGGGTTTTGTATATTTGAAGTGGCTCATGAACGATGAACCACGCAAATTAGCTCCGTCCCTCAAACCGCGCTGCCCGCTGGAAGCGCGGCTGGCGCACCGGCCCGAAGGCCTCGCCCGGCGGCATCAATTGGTCGCCACGCTGGATGAATCCGTGGGCGACGCCTCCACCGCCGAGCAAGCCGAGGCGCGCGTGACCGCGCAAGTGCGCCACCTGGCCCAGGAAGTTCTGGGCCAGTGGGCGCGCGAAGCCAATGCCCACACCCAGGCCCAGGTGCGAACCCGCCATCCGGAAGCCATCCCCCACGGGAAGACAAAGACGCTGCAATGGCAGACCACGTTTGGCTAGGTGGCCGGGGAAGAAGCGCAATGGCGGCTGGGGCGGCGGGGCAAATTACTGCAGCCCTTCTGTGACCGGGCGGGCGGGCGCCCGCGCGGCCGTTCGCGCCGGTTGCAAGGCGCGCTGGTGGATTTTGGGGCGAAGGAAAGCTTCATTCGTGCGGCCGCGCGGGTGCAGGAACACTATGGCCTAGACGTGGCCGCCGAAAGGGTCCGGCAACAAACGCTCGCCCACGGCGCGCAGTTCAGCGCCGTGCCGATGCGTCCACCCCCAGCGAGCGCCGCCACGCGGGTCACCCAACTGGACGGCTGCCTCATCCCCATCGGCGTCCCGCCCCCGACCGGGGCGGATCGGCGGCGGGGCAAACAACTGCTTTGGCGCGAGGCCCGCCTGCGTCTGGCCCACCCCCAAGATTCCGTCACGCCGCGTTACGGGGCCACGCTGGGCAGCGGCGCCCGCACCGGCGCGCTCTGGCGGGACCCCGCCCGCGCCGCGGGCTTGGGCGCGCGGACCTACGTGCCTGGCGTGGGCGACGGGGCCGAGTGGATTCGCACCCAGTTTCAGGAACAGTTTGGCGCCCAAGGCAAGTATCTGGTGGATTTCTACCACGTCAGCGAATATATCGCGGCCGCCGCCCTGATGACCAAACCCAAAGACCCGCGCGGCTGGCGGCGCCGGCCACAGGGGCCGTTGCTGGCGAACCCAGTAACCGCCGTGCGGCGCGCGGCGCACCGGTATCTGAGCCAACGGCGGCAGCACTTGGACTACGCGGGGGCGCGGGCCGCCGCACTCTGCATCGGCTGCGGGGAAAGCGAAAGCGGGCACCGGCATGTGATTCAACACCGCCTCAAACTGGCCGGCAGCTGGTGGAAGGAGCCGCATGCCGAGGCGATCTTCGGGTTGTCATAGCTGATGCGCTTATGTGAAGGGCTGGCTGGAGCAGTTGCAAAACGACCGCTGCTTGATTGTGCAGGCCGCAACACAGGCCCAGAAGGCGACCGATTTCATTCTTGGCAAGAAGTTCGACCCGTCGCCAGCAAGTGAACCGTTGAAGGCTTGAACCCACAGGCCCGCGCTCCGAAAGGATCGCGGGCTTTCTGCTGGGCCTCACGTCAGCCCAGACCCGCACGCCAAAGGAATGATCCTTTGGAATCCTCATCGAAGGATAAAACCACCCGCCAGGCAAAATCCCCTCGCGGTAAAATCATCACGGCTGGCAACCTGTCGCCAAGCAAACCTCCAAGCCGGCTTCACCGGTTGGCGCTTTTTGAAAAGCCCAAGGGCCAGTGTACATCCGGGCGGTCGCAAAGACTTCATTCATCCCGTGCCGGCGGACCAGCGCCATGTCCGCGAGGTTGGGTTCGGGCACGTCTAGGACAAACGGGTCGCCATTCGGGATGCGGTGGAGGAGGTGCTGAAAGATCGTCTCCGCCGCCGCGTCCTGCGCGCCGCGCAACGCAAGGGAGTGAGCGCCGGTTTGATGCAGCCAGGCTTGGAGAAGGGTCGTTCGCTTGGGGCCCCGGGAGCCACGTTTCAAAGCCGGTGCCCACCACCACGATTTGCGGGTAGCGCGGAGCCGGGGCTGGGCCCGCTCCGCGCCGGACTGCTCAAGCTGGGCCGGAGCTTTGAACGACGAGATCGCCAGTCAGTCGTTCGCAAAACTGTTTCCGGGACTGCGCCTACTTCGTGTATTTGTCCAGCGCCTTCATCGTCTCGTCGAGGCAATACTTGATGTAGTAATCCGGCTTGTTCGGATCGGCTTCCTTGTCGAGCGCGGCGAGGGCGACTTCCGCCGCCTTCGCGGTTTTGAAGAAGCTGCACGCGCGGATGGCTTCGAGGCGGACGCGCGGGCTTTCGTCTTTGACCTGCGTTTCGAGCAACGCGAGCGGGTCTTTCACCCGGTCGCGCCAGTAACACAGGACGCGGGTCGCGGCGGCGCGAGCGTGGTGATTGGGCGAGCGGAGTTGGCGCTTGAGTAATTCCTCGTTCACGACGTTGTGCCACTGATGCACCCAGAGCGCCTCGGTCATCTGGTGTTCGTAGTCCTGATCCTTAGGATCAAGCTTCGCCGTCCAGTGCGCCAGCGCCGCGATGACTTTGGCGCTATCGTGCTTGCCGAGTTCGATTTTCGCCCGGGTGCGCACGTCGTCTTCGGGCTCTTTGAGCAGGCCGAGGAGATGCTCGATCGGTTGGCCGTCCACTTTTGCCGGCTTGAGCAACGGGCGACCTTCATAGGTGATTCGGTAGATGCGCCCATGCTGGTGGTCGCGGTTTGGATCGCGAATGTGATGTTGCATGTGGCCAATGAGCTGTTGTGACCAGTCGAGGAAATAAATCGAGCCGTCGGGCGCGACGCCCGTGCCCGTGGGCCGAAAATTCGGGTCCTCTGATTTCACGAGGTCCTCAATTGTTTCGCCCTTCAGCCCACTCCCGTCTTCGGTGACCTTGACCCGGAAGATGCCCTGGAATCCAATGACGTTGCAGTTCAGGAAATTCCCTTGGAACTCCTCGGGAAAATGGCGGCTGGAAAGGAAAGCGGTGCCGGAACACGGACGAAACGGACGTTTCCAGAATTGCTGCATGCCCGGATGCTTCGCCGGGTGTTTGAGGTAGCCGCTGAACGCCGGCGCGAAGAAGCTCTCATTGCCAGTGGCGTCGGTGATGATGTCCGTGCCCCAGTGATCGAATGCGCGTCCGTGTGGGTTGGCGAAGCCAAACGGAACGTAGCGCTCGAATTTATCCGTGCCCGGCTCGTAGCGATAAATGCAGCCGTCGTTGTTACGGATGGGGCCGGTTGCGGTCTCGACTTGCGTGCGGTGGAAAACGCCATCGCTCAGATATGTCGCGCCGCCGGGATCGAGCACCATCGAGTTGGCGGTGTGATGGGAATCCGCGGAGTCCATGCCCATGAGCACGCGCTCTTTCCAATCCGCTTTGCCGTCGCCGTTGGTGTCGCGCACGAACCATAAATCCGGCGCTTGCATGACGAGCACGCCGTCCTTGTAGAACTGGAAGCCAGTCGGGCAGTTCAAATCGTCCAGGAAATGGGTGACTTTGTCGGCCTTGCCGTCCCCGTTCGTGTCTTCGAAAACGAGCAGGCTGTCGCCCACCTTGCTGGTCGGGGTGCGCTCGGGATAATTCCGCCACGCCGCGACCCACAAGCGGCCCTTGGTGTCGAAGTTCATCTGGACCGGGTTCACCAGTTCGGGAAACTCCACTTCACTGGCGAAGAGGTTGACCTTGCAGCCTTTCGCGACGGTCATGTGCTTGATCGCGTCTTCCCCGCTGGTGTAGGGCTTCACGTCCTGCTTGTTGGATTGAATCTCCTCGACGGGCGGCAGGTTGGAGTCGTCAATTTTGAGATCGCCACCTTTGGCCACCGCCCAGATCCGCTGGTCACGATTGGCCGTCTTCACATCACGTTGCGACATTTCCTGCTGCATAATGCGGAAGTTGGTGATCTTCTCCGAATCCTTGCCGGCCTTGGGGAATTCCAGTTTCGAGCGCCCGCCATAGACGTTGTAGCCATCCATGGTGCGGTAACGGGCGTGCCACTCGGCGTTCTTGTCGAGCACGGCGGCTCGGAGTTTTTTGAGATTACCCGTCGGGGGTTTCTCGCTGAACAAGGCGGTGAAAATCCCCGGCGCGAGCGCTTGGTCGCCAGCTTCGGTCAGGAGGAAAGTGTTGACCGTGAGCGACGATCCGCGCTTGGCCGCTGCCGCGTAAATTTGCTGGGAAGCGGCAAACAAATCCACGAAGGGCACATCGTTCGCCTTCGCCACTTCGGCCATCATGGCGGTATATTTCTGCAAACTGGCGTTGTTCGCCGCCGGATCGGCGAAGTTCGGGTCGGAAAGTTTTTCGTTGGCAATGGGCGAGAAGAGCACGACGCGCGGCGCGCCCTTGCCGGAATAATTCTGCGCCTTGGTCTCCTTGAGAAACTTGTCGAGGTTTTCTTTGAAGAACTCCAACCCGGCGTCGCCGCCAAACGATTCGTTGAAGCCGTAGAACGCAAACACCACATCCGCCTTGGTCTTGGTCAGCCATTCGTCGCGCGACCCGAAGTTCTCGGAGCGGTGCCAGGTGGCGACCTCATCCCCCGCGGCGGAGAGATTGCGGACGACGAGGTCGTGCTGCGGAAATTTCGCGTAGATGAGGGTTTCCAGCCCGCCGTGGTGTTGCATGCGATCCGCCAGCGCGTTGCCGACGATGGCGATGTGGTCGCCCGGTTTAAGTTCGAGCGGCACGGCGGCGGCCCAACCGGCGGGCAGGATTGCGAGCGACAGGACCAGCGAGGCGAGCGAGCGGAGCAATTTCATGTATTTCAAGAAGCTACCGAACCGACGGGGATTGAACAAAGGAAATTTCGTGAAACGCTGGCGCGCGAATTAGTTGGTCGGACCGCGGGCGGCACGAGTGCCCGATGTCTGGCCGGCTTAACCGGGGTCATCCGGCAACACCCACCGCCGCGCGCGCGGGACAAACCGGGCGGACAAGGTTTGCGCCTGATGATTGCGGTCAACGTTGAGTGTGGTTCGCCAGCCTGACTCCGCGGTCAGGAGCAGGGCGTCGAGGTGGGCATGGACACGAATCTCGTGGCGGGCCACTTGATCGGCGCGCCGCCGGGTGTGCTCGGCTTTGGCGGCGGCGAGGCGCTCGGCGGTTTTCAACTTGGTGGTTTCGCTGCCGGTGCGCGCAGCGCGGGTGGCCAGTTCCTGCTCGTAATGGCCGAAGTAATCTTCCACCCGCTCCAGTTCCCGCCGCAGGTGTTGCGCTTGGCGGTCGCGGATGGCGGTCAGGTCGGGCGACAAATCTTCCGCGAGGGCGGCGCGGAGAAATTCCTGCCAGCGCGCTGGATCTGCTGTCGGCCAGTCGCTGGCCGGGTCCCGGTCGGGTGCGATTTGGGCGAGATCAAGGGAGCGGGCGAGCGAGTCGTCCGGCAAGCCATCCGGCAGGGAAACCGCCAGCCGCCGCAACGACCAATGCTGGTCAATCGCCTGGATTTCGCAGCGCACCAACGCAACCAGCGAGTGATGCCGCTCGGCGACGAACGGCGCCGTGAGCCGCCAGCGATTCGTCTCCGGGAATTGCGCGCGCCAGAGTTTTTCTGCCACGTCGGCAGTGGGCGCCCGCGCGCCGTCGCCGCCGTGGAGGAGGACGCGTTCCAACGCGATCGGAGCGGGCCGCAACGCCTCGGCCAGCCGGAAGGTGAGCGGGCAGCCGGGGAAAACTTCCTTTGCGGCCTCGCGGGGCGTGGTGTCTTCCGGCGGTGGAAACCACAGTTCGATTTCGTGCAGCGCGCCGTCTTGATTCCAAAGCCGCGCGCTGTCGCCTTCGGCCACGACTTCGAGGCGGTCGTGCCAAGTGCGTTCGCACAACGCGCCGAGCGAGGTGAACGCTTCGTCGTAGAAGTCCGCGACGGCGCCTGGCGAGTGCGGGAGGCGCTCGATTCTCATTGGACAAACTGGGCAATGAACTGCAAGTAGCCTTGCCGCCCGCCGCTGTGGGTGTGGCGCTCGACGGACTTGGCGAGTTCCTGCAAACAGGCGATCAACTTCTCCAGCGGGATTGGCGGGATGGGTTCATTCAAGTCCGACGGGGGTCCCGCCGCGCGGCCAAGTCGAAATTCGCACATGGCTTGCAACGACTCAAAGGCGGCGGCGTCCAGTCCTGTTAGCGCAGGTGGCGCGGCTGGCTTGCCCCGTTGCTCCGCGCGATAAAACTGCCGCGCTGCTTCGTAAGCCCGCTGCGCCGAGTAGTCGGTCATTTCCGGATGCGCCCGCCACACGGTGACGATGGCGAATTCCAGGTTTTGGAGCACGTACAGGTTTTCTTCAGCGAATTTCATGGTTCCTTTCTCATAACGATTCGTAGTCTTTCGCGAACAGCGTTTCATCCAGTTGTTTGACCTCGGCGTAGGCGTCGCGCGCGGCGGCGATTTCGTTGCCCAGGCTCGCGAAGGCTTCCGCCACGCGGCCATCGCTGTCGCGCCAGCGGCGGAGCACTTCGTCGGCAAACTCGTCGCTGCCGAATTTCTCGCCCAACACCAGCCCGGTCTCGCCCACGACGAGTTCAAACAGGTTCAACTTTTCCTGCAGCACTTCCAGCAAATGCTCCTGCAACGTGCCGGCTTGGACGAAGTTGTAAATGCGCACCGGATGCTGCTGGCCGAGCCGGTGCAAGCGCCCGATCCGTTGCTCGATCTCCATCGGATTCCACGGCAGATCGAAATTCGCGAGGCGATGGCAGAACTGGAGGTTGCGGCCCTCCGTGCCGCTGTGCGTGAGCAGCAACGCGCCGCCGCGCTTGCGGAATTCCTCGGTGATCGGCTGCCGGGCGGGCGGAGGCGTCGCGCCGTTGATGACGAACGGCTCGCCACCTGCGCGGCGCAGGAAGTCCGCCAGCGCCGCCTGCGTTTCCAAGAACTGCGTGAAGATCACCGCGCCGCCTTCGCCGTGCGTGAGGGGAACGAGCAGGTCGCACTTGCGCTTCCAACTCGCCTCCAGCGGTGCTTGGTCGCGCCAGGCGCGGGCGGCGGCGCGATCGGGAAACTTCTCCAGCGCGCTGCGCCACGCCGCCGGACTGCTGCCCGCCGCTTGCAACAACAGCCGACCCCACAAGCTCGCCTGGCTCGCGCTGAGTTGCGTCAGCCTCGCGCGAAAGTCTGTTTCCCACTGCTGCCAGAAGTCGCGCTCGGCGGCCTCGGGCTCGAACAGCACGGTTTCGGCGCGGCGCGGCGGTAGTTTGAGGCCGGCGTTGGCGCGCGTGTTGCGGATCATCACCTGTCCCAGCAGGCGGCGCAGTTCCTCCGGCTCGCGCGGCTGGCGCGGGCGCTTCGGGTCAATGAACCGCGCCCGGAATTCTTTCGGCGACGGCAACTGGCCGGGCTGAAGCAGCGTGACGAGGTTGTAAAGTTCTTCGAGCGAATTCTGCACCGGCGTGGCGGTGAGCAGGAGCAGGAATTGCCGGGGCAGCGCGTTGACCGCCTGCCACGCTTGCGACTCGCGATTCCGCAGGTAATGCGCCTCGTCCACGATCAACAAATCCCAGTGCGTCTGGCGCGCGATCTCGAGATGCGCCGGCTGCTTGACGGTGTGCAGGCTGGCGATGAGTCCGGGGTGGTCGCGCCAGAAAGTTTGCGGATCGCTGCGCGCCGCTTCGTCGTTCGTGGTCACGGTGGTGAGGCCGAACTTGTCGTTCAACTCCTCCGCCCACTGGTCCACGAGCGACGGCACCGTGAGCACGAGAAACTTCTTCACCATGCCGCGCGTGAGCAGTTCCTTGAGCACCAGCCCGGCCTCGATGGTTTTGCCCAAGCCGACTTCGTCCGAGAGCAGCGCGCGTCCGCGCAACGGCCCGAGCACGCGCAACGCGGTGCGGAGTTGGTAATCCAGCCGTTGGATATGGCAATGCGGCAGGCAAAGCAAATCGTCGGACTGATTGGAAACCCACCACAAGGCGGCGCGCTCGCGCAGAAAATAGCCACGCAAGTCCGTCAGCGGAAACGTCGTCTCCTGAAACGCCAGCGCGGGAAATTCCAGGCGCACGGGCACGGGCGGCAGCGGCGGGCGCTCGGGCGCGGGCGAGGGGGATTTTAGATTTTGGATTTGGGATTTTGGATTTACTGCGGCAGGGGCGGTTTTCTTGGCTTCGGCGGCTTTGCGCGCTTCGGCTTCGCGCTCGCGGCGGCGACGTTCCTCCGCGAGTCGCGCCATGGTTTCCTGCCGACGATCTTCCTCCTCAATGCGTTTCTGTTCCTTGCGCTGGAGGCGACGCTCGTGCCGCTCGAATTCCGTGCGGTCCAGATCTAGAACATCCATTTCCTGCATCACCTTGCCCAGAGGCGAGAATTGAAACCGTAACGCCTCCGCCATCGCGACAATGTTATCCTCGATCCACATGGCGGGCGATTCCTGCGGGCCGAAAGGCGGCTCCATGACCACGAGCGGTTTGCCGCCAGCGGGTGGCGGTTTCAGCCAGCGGCACTGCAAGCCGGCGCGATTGGTGGGGAAGCGCTGGAGCCACTGGCCCACGGTCGCGCGAATCAAGTTGCGATGGAATGTTGTCACTGACGGGTCGCGTTGGCCGCCCGTTTCGATCTCCCAGGTGAGTTGATCGTTGCCGGTCACGCGCACGCGACCCGTCGCCACGACGCCTTGGTCCAGCGGACCGCGCCAGACCAGCTCGGCGAAGTTCTTGATCTGATCAAACGTCACGCACAGATGGAATAATTCAGTAACTGGCGCACGGGCGACGCCTTCAACCCGAACGTCGCTGAGGTGCGGCGGGAGACCCAGCCGGGCGCACGCCAGCAAACGCAGCGCGGCGCGTCCGCGGGTGACAGGGTCGTCGCCTACCGCGAGCTTGGTTTGGAGCATCTTGGCGAAATCATAAACGTCGCGGCCCAGTCGTTTCCAAAAGTCTTCACCCGGCTGAAAGTGCAGCGGAAAAAACTCTCCCGCCCGGGCCGGGCCGAGATTCGTATCCGTCAGCAAGCCGAGGTTCGGGGGTTGGTCGGTGAGGGAGAACCTTTTTCGGATGCGACTGAGCAGCGCGCGAACCGACGGCGCGTGCGCGCTGCAAAAGTCTTGCTCGGGTTTGCCATCGAATTCCAACTGCCAGTCGAGCGCGCTTCGGAAGAAGTAAGGGTTTTCGCTGGGCAGCAGGCGTCCGCGGGCGACCACCTGAGTGCCGCCTTCGCGCGCCCACACGAAGCGCATCTCGCCAACCGCGAGGTCCAGGGTGATTTGCAGGTGCAGCGGCTCGACGGGAATCAGTTCCCCGTCGTTCGCGGTCGGGTCGGGCAGATCAAACTGGCCGGGAGCTTTCGGCATGGCGCGGCTCAGGATGCGGAGGCGTGGCGCGTGTGCGCAATTGAAAAGCGAGCCGGGGAGCAGAAGGAGCGCCCCGCCGAATGGTCAGACGGGTCGGAAGACCGGCCGTTAGAAGCCCGCGCCACACGCGCGCCTACGCCACAGCGGCTTCTTCCACCGCCTCGCGAATCAACTTCTTAAACTCCTCAATCCCCTGGTCAAACCCCGCCGCGATGGGCAGCACAGGCGTCTTGCGAATCTTTCGTTTGAACTTCTGCAAATTCTCCTCCGCGACTGGCTCGTCCATCTTGTTGGCCACGATGTAGCGCGGTTTCTCGAGCATCGCGGGGTCGTAAAGTTCCAGTTCGTGCAACAACTGGTGGTAGTCATCCCACGGGGCGCGGTTGTCAGTGCCCGCCATGTCGAGCAGCAGCACGATGACTTTGCAGCGCAGGATGTGCCGCAAAAACTTGTGGCCGAGACCGACGTTCTGGTGCGCCCCTTCGACGAGTCCCGGCACGTCGCAAACCGTGAGCCGTTTGAAGTCGGCATACTCGACGATGCCGATTTGCGGATGCAGCGTGGTGAAGGGATACGCCGCCACCTTGGGCCGCGCCCGGGAGATCGCCGTGAGCAACGTGGATTTGCCGGCGTTTGGATAACCGACGAGGCCCACCTCCGCCACGATCCGCAACTCCAAACGATACTCGCCTTCGCCGCCCGGTTCGCCGGGTTGTGCGAAACGCGGCGTCTGCCGGGCGGCGGTGGCGAAGTTCCGATTGCCCAGTCCGCCGCGCCCACCTTTACACAGGATGAATTGCTGCCCATGCTCGGTCAAATCGGCGATGAGTTCACCTTTTCCAGCGGCTTCCGGGGCGGGGCCACTGGGTTCGGCGGACAAATCCACCTCCTCGGCTGTCTCTCGGCCGGAGGTGCGAAACACCGATCGCAGGCTGGCGCTGCTGGGCAACCGGGGCGGCGCTGCTTCGTCCTCGTCGTCTTCGGTTGCCGCCGCCGGTTGGCCCTGACTGAGCTGCCACACGAGCGTGCCGCAGGGAACATTGATGATGATGTCCTTGCCGGCGTGACCGTCCATGCCCTTGCCCTTGCCGCCATCCCCATCCTTCGCGATCAGGCGGGGGACATAATACTGCGCGATGAGATTGTTCAGGTCGTGATCGGCCTGGAGGATGACACTGCCGCCGTGGCCACCATTGCCGCCGCTGGGGCCGCCCTTGGGGACGTAAGCTTCCCGATGAAAGGCCACCGCGCCTTTGCCGCCGTGACCCGCCCGCGCGTAAATTTTGATTTCGTCTATGAACATGATTGGCCGTGTTTCGTGCCTCGTGTTGCGTCATGAGGCAAGGGGCGATGGTCTGCTGCTGCCGCACCCCGCAATCCGCCCTGCAAACAAAAAAGGCGAGGCCGAAGCCCCGCCCTGAAATGGTTCCGCGGCCGCTAGTTCTGGGCCGTCTGCGCCGCTGCGGCCACGATGTTCACGCGGCGGCCGTTCCGGTCGAACCGGACTTTGCCGTCCGCCAACGCGAACAGGGTCCAATCGCGGCCCGTGCCGACATTCTGGCCCGCGACGAACTTCGAGCCGCGCTGCCGAATGATGATGCTGCCAGCGGTGACGGTCTCGCTGCCAAACGCTTTTACGCCGAGCCGTTTACTGACGCTGTCGCGTCCGTTCCGGACGCTGCCTTGACCTTTTTTATGTGCCATACAAGTGGTTGAGAGTTGGAGGTTGAGAGTTGCCGGCCGTTACGTCGTCTTGATTTCCTCGCCCGCTGGGGCTGGGGTTGCTTGGTCCGCTGAGGACTTGATCTCTACCACTTTCACCACGGTCAATTCCTGACGGTGGCCGATGGATTTGTGATAACCCTTGCGGCGCTTCATCTTGAAAGTGAGTTTTTTCTCGCCGCGAATGTGTTTGACCACGTCGGCCACCACGGTGGCTCCAGTGACGGTCGGGACACCCACGGTGATTTTGCCGTCGGCGTTGACCAGCAACACGCGGTCGAAGATGACCGGTTGGCCGGCCTCGACGGTCAGACGTTCGATTTGCAGCGTATCGCCCGTGCTGACGCGATATTGTTTGCTTCCAGTTTCTATTATTGAATATGACACAGTAAAAAGTCCTGTTCTTTGTCGTTACGTTTGCATAACCAAGGAAAGATGATTTTACGAAAAAAAAGCCCGATAGCAACACAAAGATTTGCGATAAGAAAATCCCCCCCCAAGAAGGGGGTGGGGCGCAGCTTGTTGCCACCCCTGCAAAAATACGCCGCCCGGCGAGAACTAAGCGCTTCCGAAGACAGGGGCCGTTAGAAATTGAATTGGGCCTCTCCCAGCAAGTGGAGCCGCGGCGAGCCGGGGCCGCTTCGCGTTCCGGGGGCGGTGGTTCAGGGGAAGCTTCGCCCCCTAAGCGTGGTCGCGTATTTTCGTGCGACCGTTACGACTCGTCGAGGTGCGAAGTCCGCGACGAAGTCGGGGTTGACTCCGCCCCATGCCACCCGCAGATTTTCGCACGAATATGAAAGCCCTCGCTGCGCCAGTTCCCGCATCCCGCATCCCGCACCCGCCTTCGCTCCGCTTCGGCGCGGCAAGTCCCGCATCACGCGCCGCTATCGCCCATCGGCTGTCGCCCATCGGCTATGCCGCCGTTCCGACGGTGGACGCCGTTATGGTCGAGGAACGCGCCGCCTCGTTCACCAAGCGCAGCATCAAGACCAGCGCCAAACTCGCTGGCCTCAAGCTAGCCGTGAGCATGTGCGACCTCACCACGCTCGAAGGCAAGGACACGCCCGGCAAAGTCGCCTACCTCTGCCGCAAAGCCCTCCAGCCCATTGAGCCGAAATACGACGTGCCGTCCTGCGCCGCCGTGTGCATTTATCCCAACCTGGCGAAACCCGCGCGGAAATTCCTCGGCGAGAATTCCCCCGTCCACGTCGCCGCCGTCGCCACGGGCTTTCCGAGCGGCCAATATCCCTTGCGCACCAAGCTCGAAGAAGTCCGCCGCGCCGTGGCCGACGGCGCGGACGAAATTGACATGGTGATCAATCGCGGAGCCTTTCTCGTCGGCGACTACGCCAAAGTCTTCGACGAAATTGCCGCGACGAAGGAAGCCTGTGGCCCTGCGCACTTGAAAGTAATTCTCGAAACCGGCGAACTCGTCACCTACGACAACGTCCGCCTCGCCAGCGAGATTGCCATGCAGGCCGGCGGCGATTTCATCAAGACCAGCACCGGCAAAGTTTCGCCCGCCGCCACCATGCCCGTCACGCTGGTGATGCTGGAAGCCATCCGGGATTATTTCTTCGCCACCGGCATTCGCATCGGTATGAAGCCCGCGGGCGGGCTCCGCACCGCGAAGCAGGCGCTCGCCTACCTCGTAATGGTCAAGGAAACCCTCGGCGACGACTGGCTCACGCCCGATTTGTTCCGCTTCGGCGCGAGCACCCTCGTCAACGACGTGCTCATGCAAATCGCGAGGCTGGCGGATGGAAATTATCAAAGCGCGGATTACTTCTCACTGCCCTGATTCCGATGCGCGTTCAACCGAAATCCGGCAGTTGAATTGTGATAATTGGAGGAAGCTGTTGCCAGTGTTGAAAATCCAACTGCTCCGCAGTTCACCTCTTGGGTGACAAGCTATAGATTTCCAAATGCGCCTTTGCCGCGCAGCGGGTGCTGCCTCTCTGCGTTTGAGCCGGATTTCCGATTTGAAACCCGGAAGCCAAGGGCCGGTTGCCCCAACGATTTCACCCGCCACTGTTAGTCGCCGCGGGGCGCGGCCGGGGCGGGGCGCTCGGCGGCATGGGGGGAGGTTCGCTGAGACCGGGCGGGAGCGGCGGCCAGTCGGTGGCGGTGTTGACCAGATTCCGCCACGCCGCACGCTCGGCGGGGGACATTTGCTGCCAATGCTCGGCGTTTTTCAGGAACTGCTGCCGCTCGACGAGGCTCAGGTTGGCGAACTTCTCGAATGAACGAACACACTCGCGCCGCCTTCCAAACGGCAATTGTTCAAAGGCCCGCAGGGTTTCTTCCATTTGCTGCCGCTCGGCTTTGGAAAACATGCTCAGGACCTTCTGCTGTTCGTCTGCCGTCAGGTTGAAGTAGCCATCGAATCGTTCGCAAGTCGCGCGGCGCTGGTCCTCGGTCAACGCGCGCCAGTGGGCCAGGCCGATTTCCAGTTCAGCGCGCCGTTCGGGCGTGAGGCTGGCGAGGCTCTGTTGCCGCTGCACGACCGTCAACGCACTGAGCCGGGCGGTTTCTTCCTTGTCGAGCAAGTCCTTTTGCAACGGCGGCGGCAACAAATCCCAAATCTTCAGGCGTTCCTGGACCAGTTTTTTCTGGTCCGCCGGCACGGCCTTAAGTCGCGCGGCCCGGTTGATGGCGGGCAGGCGCATGAGCGGCTCCAGCCACCAGCGCAACTCCGTGGCGCGGAGGCGCAGTTCGCGCCCTTCCGGCGTGAGGGCCTCATACTCGCGCAGCTTGCTCAATAGTTGTTGCTGCCTTTCCTCCGGACGATCGGCCAGGGCCTGCTTGCGCTGCGCCGGCGTCATGCCCAGCAGTTCGCGAAAAATGTCCACTGGCGATTTGACGGCGGACTGCGCGGGCGCATCGGCAGCGGTTTGCGCGCTCCCGGCAAGGCGCGACAGCGTCCCGGCCAGCCCGAGGGCCAGCACCCAGACAATTTTTCGCCAGCCGTTCATTGCAACCAAGCAACCAAATCCCGATCCGCCGGCGGCGTGGTATCCAGCCGCCGGATCACGTCGAAGTCTTCGAGAATCTGTGGGCTAGGCAGCGATTCCACGCCCGTGACCGTCGCGATGCTCGCCCCCACCGCGAGCCGTTGGGCGACCTGATGCCGATGATAGGCAAACAAACTCGCACCCACGACCACCGAGGCCAGCGCCGCGCGCGGCACCAACACCCGCCAAACCCAGAGCCAATCCCGCCTCCGCGCCGCCGGTTGCCGGGCCGCGCGCTCCAATTCTTGCAGCACGCGGGCGGTGAAATTCGACGGGATGGGCGCGTCGGGCAGCGCCGCGAGCGCGGCGCTCAGGGCGGCTTCGGCTGCGGCGGCTCCGGCGGCTTCGGGGTGGGCCGCCCGCCACTGGGCCAGTTCGGCTGCGGTGAGTTTTCGTCGCCAGGCCAGTTCCCGCAGGCGTTGGTTGACTGGATCATTGTTCATCGTGTCACCTTGGGGTTAAAAACCGTGGTTAGGGAAAAGTTGCTGGGAATGGGGCGGCCGCCACTGCGGCGTCGGACGGGGCGGACTTGGCCCACCCACTAGCTTGGTTATTGGTTGGCATCATGGTTTCTCCGGCCATTCCCCCGTGTGCAAGTAGGGTTTCAGCTTTTCCTTGAGCGTCTCGCGCCCGCGATGGATCAGCGATTTCGTCGCGGAAAGCGAGCAGCCCAGCACCTCGGCGATCTCTTCGTAGCTCAGTTCGTCCTGACGGCACAGCAGGATGGCCGTGCGCTGGTTTTCGGGCAGATCGGCCAGGGCTTGCTCGATTTTCTGCGCCAGTTCGCCATGCAACAAGCTGTCCGGCGGCGAGAAATTCTTCACGTCCTCGAACTGATGCTTGGGTTGATCCTCCTGGTCGGGATGCGGCGCGTCCAGCGACTCCGCCGGATGCCGCGAGCGCCGGCGGATTTCGTTCAGGCAAAGATTCCGGGCGATGGTGAACAGCCAGGTGGAAAACTTCGCCGTGCTCTGGTAGCGCGCGGCGGATTTGAAAACCTGGATGAAAACATTTTGCGCCAGGTCCTCGGCTTCGGTCGGGTCGCGCAACGTGCGCGCCGCGAGGTTGATCACGGGCTGCTTGTATTTCTCGACCAGCGTGGTGAAAGCCCCCGTGTCGCCCTGCTTGACGCGAAGCATCAGGGCGGCATCGGGGTCGAGGGTGGCGGGCATGCCGGTTTGAGACTAGGGGAACACCGGGTGGGGAACAAGGTTGCGTCCCGTCTGTTTCCTAATCTTAATCCGCGTCCGCACCGCCGAACGCCGGAGATTAAGATTATGATTGCGAGAAAGATTAGGATTAAGAGGGGATGCACTCCCGTTCGCTTGGCTCCCGGAAGATTTGCCCGCACCCTGTCCGCGTGCAGGATCTGCTGAAGAAAATTGAAGCCAACGCCGCGGCGCGCTTGACGCTGCCGCCGGGGCGCACACCCGACGACGAACGCGCCCGCTTCCGCGCCTTTCTCAAGGTGGAAACGCATCGGCTCAAGCTTGCCCACCATCACGACAAGGGCGGGTTGGCGATTTGTCGCGCCCGGGCGGCCATTCTGGACCACATCATCCGCGCGTATTGGACGGCGGCGGTCAACGCGCTTTCGGCGCAAGCGCGCAAGGAGTTTCCCCAGATCGCCGTCGTGGCGCTCGGCGGTTATGGCCGGAGCGAACTCAATCCGCACAGCGACATTGACCTGATGTTTCTCCACGAAGGCCAGGTGGCGGGGCACTTGAAACCGCTGCCCGTGCTGGAAAAAATCATGAATGGCGTGTGGCTGCCGCTTTACGATCTCGGCCTCAAGCCCGGCCACTCCGTCCGCACCATCGCCGATTGTGTGGCGGCGGCGAACGACAAGACCGACCCGCGGAGCATGGAAACGAAGACCTCCTTCATCGAGGCTCGGCTGGTGGTGGGCGATGAAAAGCTGTTTGCGCGCTTCCAGAAAACCGTGCTCGCGAAGTGCGTGGCGGGGTACGTGGAAAAATACATTGCCGCGCGGCTGGAGGATCAGGCGTCGCGCCGGGCGAAGTTCGGCGACTCCGCCTGCATGCAGGAGCCCAACATCAAGAACGGCTGCGGTGGCTTGCGCGATTTTCAAAACCTGCTCTGGATGGCGTTCTTCAAATACCGTACGCGTTCGCTAACGGACCTGTGCCAGCACGATCTGGCGACGAACAAGGAGCGGGAGTTGCTCGAAACCGCTTATGACTTCCTGCTGCGGGTGCGCACGGCACTGCATTACCATGTCAATCGCCCGACAGACGCGCTCACCAAAAACCTCCAGCCCGCCGTGGCCCACGCGCTCGGTTATACGGAGCGCTCGCCCAGCCGCCGCATCGAGAAATTCATGCGGGAAGTCTATCGGCACTCGCGCAACATTGATCTCATCACCCGCACGCTCGAACAGCGCATGGCGCTGGCGCCGCAAACCGAACGCCGACTTTCCCTGCGCGCCTTGCTGCCAAAACCCCGGCGCGTAATCACGCTCGAACCCGTGGACGGCCTCAAGTTCATTGACGGGGAAATTCACGCGGCGTCGAACCGCATTTTCCGCGATCAGCCGCGCCGGTTGATGCGCGTGTTCTTGCACGCCCAGCAGCGCGGATTGCGGTTGCATCCCGATCTCGCCCAACTCATTCGCAACCAGTTGTCGCTCGTGGACCGCGAGTTTCTCCATGACCCCCATGTGGCGGAAACCTTCCTCAGCCTTCTCAACCAGCGCGGCAATGTCGCTCCCGTACTCCGCGCCATGCACGACGTGGACCTGCTCGGCAAATACATCCCCGAGTTCGGCAAGCTGACCTGCTTGGTGCAACACGAGTTTTACCATCAATACACCGCCGACGAACACACGCTGGTCTGCCTCGAAAAACTGGACCGCGTTTGGGAGGCGTCCGAGCCGTTGTTCCAACCCTACGCGCCGATGTTTCAAAGCGTGGAGCGTCCCTATCTGCTTTACCTCGCGTTGCTGCTGCATGACACGGGCAAGTCTGAGCACGACCGCAAACACGCGAGTACCGGCGCAAAGCTCGCCACGCGCGTCGCGCGCCGGCTGCGGCTCGACGCCCCCGACATCCAGACCCTGTGCCTGGTCATCGAAAGTCACCTCCTCATGGCGAGCATCTCGCAGCGGCGCGATATGGACGATCCGGCGGAGATAAGCCAGTTCGCGCAGCAGATGAAGCAGGTGGAAAACCTGAACCTGCTCACGCTCCACACGTTCGCGGATTCGCTGGCCACGAGCGACAAGCTCTGGAACGGCTTCAAGGATTCCCTGCTGCGGGAGTTACACAGCCGCGCGCTGCCGTTGCTGACCGGCGGAACGGAATTTGTCCGCGCCGAGGTAAAACAGCGCGAGCAGTTGATGCAGGAAGTCAATCGGCTGCTGCCCGAAGAATTGGGCAAAGAGGAATTGCACGCGCACTTCGACAAACTGTCGCCGCGCTATTTTCAAATCCATTCCGCCGAGGAAATTCAAGCGGACCTGGAACTGGTCCACCATTTTTTCTATGTCCAGGTGCAGGTTGAGGACAAATCCCTGCTTGCCCCAGTGTTTCATTGGCGCAACGAACCCGACCGGGGTTACACGCAGGTGAAAGTCAGCACTTGGGATCGCCCCGGCCTGTTCGGGAAGATCGCTGGCTCCTTGAGCGCGGTCGGCCTGACGATCATGAGCGCCCAGGTTTTCACGCGGAGCGACGACATCGCGCTGGACACGTTCTTCGTGGCGGACGCGAATACCGGCCATCTAGCTACGGCCGAACAACGCGAGAAACTCGAGCGCCTCCTAAGCAAGGTGCTGACCGACCCCGACACCGATCTCCACGCCCACATTGCGCGGCAGAACCTGGCACGTCCGCTGTTCCAAGCTTACGTCGGCGAGCACCTCCCGACGCAAATCCAACTCGACAAAGATGCGGCGGATTCCCGCACGGTCATCGCCATCGAGACCGAGGACCGCGTGGGATTGCTTTTCGTGATTGCGCAGACCCTGACCGAACTTCAGCTCGAGATTTCCGCGGCGCGCATCTGCACGGAAAAGGGCGCGGCCATTGACAACTTCTACGTGCAAGAGATCGGCGGCGGCAAAATCCTCTCGCCCGAGCGGGAAAAAGCCATCGAACGCCGCCTGCGCCATGCGATCCACCAGTTGGATCAAGCCGGGCCGCGATAGCCGTTCAAGGGACACATTCCAAACAGGCCGGGGTTGGCCTGCGACGCGCGGAGCAGCCCGTGGCCGAGGTTGGCGTGGATGCGCTCGCCGACCGGGCCGGTGAATTCAAACCGCGCGTGCGGCATCGAATCCAACGCCAGACGGATGGTCGCAGGCGAGGAGAAAACGTGCCTCAGGACTCGCGGATGCAACGACCACGGCATTGCGGGAGTAGGTCCGTAAATGCCGATTGTGTCAAAAGTACGGACCCGCTTAAGTTCAATTTTCGGTCGCAGCGACTTGCGTCAATACCTCCAAGGCTTTGGCGGGGTCGTCGGCCAGCAGCGGGGCGATAGTGTGAAAGCACGAAGGCCCGGAGTCCGCCATCATCCATCAGGCGTAGGTCTAGGGCCAGCTTCAGGGGGCCGCGTCCGAGCAGCGTCTGGATTTCCGGCTGGCCGCAACCGATGAGCCGTTCGTCCGCGACCTGATACAGGATTTGTTTTCGTTGGTTACTCAATCCTTGGATTTGAAAAACCAAAAAGGGGTAAGGGATAGTCCCTCGCCCCTTAGCGCGCCGGAATCGTGAGGATGGGCGCCGCCCCTGCTGGTGCCGCCTGAATACGATAAAGCTGCATCAAGAGGGCGAGCATGTCCTTGGAACGAAGGTCATCATGACTGATGCTGTAATAGTACCCGGCATATTTGATCCAAACCATCGAATCATTCAACGGAGACTTCGAGACTCGGATATCCAGCACTCCGTTAGCCTTGCCGGCCTTGACGCGCCGCGCCTGTTCGGGCGGCGTTTGCGTGTTCTTCGAAGCCGCAAACATCACGTCACAGAGCGAGCGAAACTGAAACAAATGCAGCGGGGTGATGTTCGTTCCGATTGCCAGGGCGAAGCTCGCGTTGGTTGAGATAACTGAAAGTTGTCCGTTTTGCTGGGCTTCCCGGAGGGTCGTGACAAACGTCCTAAACTCCGGATCGCTGGCCGCCGTCCGGTTGTTGACCAAGCTGTTCCCAGCCGGCAGGGTCACCCGCTCAACGAGCAGATCAACCAATTCAGCTACCGGCCAACCGGACCGCAGGAGCAGACAGAAGGTGTCGGGAGAAATTTCGGCCAGGAACTGCTGGACGTAGTTCTTCCCTTCGACCGGAATATAGGAAACCGTCGGCTTGGTGGAGAATGAGTAACTCACTCCCGCCTCCGCGGTTTTGGTGTTTCCCGGAGACTCGACACTCGCGCCGAGGCTGGCCCCGACATGACTTTCGTACGAGGCTGTGAGCGATCCTGCTTGCAAAAACATCGGCGACTCGCGGAAGTGCATGCGCACGAGGTTGAGCAGCATCTGCTGGGTCTGGTTATATTGGATGATGTTGTTGAAGTCGGTGAAGTCGGAGCGAATCGCATTGTTCGCGACCGCACAACCGCCAAGAAAAGCCGCGAGGCTCAGCAGTGCGGCCGTCGTCAAAAAAGTTCGCTGGTGCTGTGGGTTCATGATTTTTCTCCGGTCTGTTCCATTCCGTGCCCCAGCCTTAGACTCTGCACCTGGGCCAGGCGCATCAGATCTACCAACAGGTCATGTCGCGCCACGGACTCCGCCCCGTCGGTGCGGACATCGAGGTAACTCGTCAGCGCAACGGTGATGCCATCCTTGCCTATGTCCGTGACGCCGATCTCCGTCTGACCCGCCACAAACGCGGCATCGTGTGCAATGCGACTGCGAACGGCTTCGATGTAGGCCTGCAACCGCTCCGGAGTTCCCCCCTCGGTCACGAGGATATTCATTTTGATGACGCGGTGTCGTCGCGTCCCGAGGTTGTTAATCGTCGCATCGGCAAGCTTGCCGTTGGGAATAATGGCGACACTGTCCTCCGCCGTGCGGATGCGCGTGGAGCGAATGCCCACCGCCTCGACCGAGCCTTCCACAAAACCGGCATCAATCCAGTCGCCGCTGCGGAAGGGACGGTCGGTCACGAGAATGCTAGCCCCGAAAATGTTGGCGAGCGTATCGCGGGCTGCGATCGCGAAGGCCAATCCGCCGATACCCAACCCGGCGAGAATGTTCGCCGCGGGAATCGACAAGAAATACGCGATCCCCAAACTGGTGGCGAAGACGATGGCGACGCGTCCGCCCGCGAGGGAGAAATTCACGATGATGTCATCGGTTTTGCCGGAAGTCAGTCGCGCGCGGCTGGCGAAGAATTTGCCGAGGATGGAGAGGAGGTGCCAGGCGGCGATCCCGGCGGAGAGACAGACCAGACTGCCCAAGATCGGAACGCTGTACGCCCGGGGTCTTTCGGGCACCCCCAGCAACGAAGGCACCAATCGCAGCACCGCCGCGCCGAGCAAGATGGTCAACGCCCAGATGAACAAGCGCGGTCGTTCGGGGTCGGCCCCCGGTATCAATTGGACCAGGCGGCTGACCAAACCAGCGACCATTCGCCCCACGAGAAACCCGACCGGGATCACGACGAGCAGCGTCAGCATCTGCCAATACTCAAAGCGGCGTAGCCTCCCAAGTAGGAACGGAGCTTTGTCCGCAACGATATGGCGCAAAGCGAAGTAGGTGCTGGAGGGGATTTCTCCGTAGGGCGCCAGCGTTGCCGCCGGCAGGTTGGCCGTTGCGAAATAGAGGTCGGGAATCTGGTCAAGGGTCTCCCGCGTAAATTGCCAGGGTGCGTCCGGGGCGGAGCCGCTGGGCGCAATGACGATCGAACCAAATCCCTGGGCGAAGTGGACATAGGGATCGCGATTAGTTCCGTCGTTGGGAATGGACTGCAACCCGACCATCCCGATTTTATGGAGCGTTCGGCGCAGATATTGGGCGATGAGCGCCCCATCGGACTGCTGTAGAAAAACGGGGAGCGCACTCAAATCCAACGTTGAAAACACCTGCGCCCGCCCCTCGCCGTTCCAATCGTTCATGCCCTCAAGAAAGGCGCGCATGGTGTCCCGCGGATTCTGCAGGCGGCGGAACGACTGCGCGGTCGGTGGGGAGGTGCCATAGATTGCGAGCAGGGACTTGCGAGTGGTGGCCACTTCGGCCTCGCTGGGAATCACGAGGTGCCAATCGCCCGTGGCGTTGCGCCGCAGCGTTACCGTAAGCGTCACGCCCGAGCGCAATTGCTCCAAGCTCAGCGAGACCGAGTCTTCCCGTTGGTCCCCGGGGAGCGCCCCTTCATCCAGCGTCGTGAGGTCAATGAGATCGAAATAACGCCGCACCCGCCGTAGTGATTCCACCAGCGCCGCCGGGTGATCTGAGCTGGGGAATTCGGAAGCGGCCAGCGCGCTGGTCCATGCCTCCGGCCGGCCACCGCGGGCGCGGTTGGCCGCGGCGATGAAAGTCTGAAAAGCCAGGCGGGGGGTGTGGAGGTCAAGGGGCGGTGGCGGACTTTGAAGGGGACTGCGCCTGCCCGTCAACCAACCTAACCCATCCTCCCGCCCGGTGAAGGTCCGCTGGTCGTGGCTGAGGACCAACAGGATGGCTCCCGATTGCTCGCCCGCAAACCAACGCCCCTCCAGTTGCGCACCGTGAACCTTTGCCTCGATGCGCCCGTTCTGCGGCGCACACGTTCCGGTCACCAGACCGCCCTGCTGTTTGATAGCGAGTCGCCCCCCGCCGTCGTGCCAAGTCACCTCCCACTCGCCAGCCCAGTCATCGAAAGCCACCGCGGTCGAAGCGGTCGCAAGCGCCGCGAGCAGGCAAAAAAACCGCCAGGAACTTGTATGGATCATGTTGCTAAAACGAGAAACTCGCTCACCGCACACAGCCAGTTTAGTCGCTTTTTCGCAAGGCATTCTGGCCAGTCATCGAAGCAATTGCAAGGCCGGCACGATTTACTTCTGAGACGCCGCCCGCAGCGACCTGAAAAGACAAAGACAGTGGCTAAGAAGAGCAAGGCTGGCTGACGGAAATCTATTTGTCAGCGTGACCGCTCACGCTGATGGGGACTCTCCTTTATCGCGCCATACACGAAGTGGACATAAGGCTCACAATTGCCGCCGTTGTATGGGGATGACTGCAGGCCATCCAAACCGAGGTGACCCAGAACGCGGCGCAGGTTTTGTCCTGTTGAGTTTTCCCCGTTTTAGTTGAATTCCAGCGCTCGCGGCGATGCGGCCACGAGCGCCGGTGAAGCCGGTTAGAAGTCTCGGCCAAATCCATGAGGGGGAGCGCCGGGGTCCTGCGGATCGCTGGGCTGTAACCGGGTCAGAAGATAGGCATAGACGAGATACCCGATCTTGGCGAGCGTCTGTGCCGGGACGTAGGCTGCCGGCAGGGGCGCCCGCAACTCATTGGGGATGATTTCTTCCAAGAAAACCCGGAACAGGCGGTCAAGCTGCC
Organism: uncultured Verrucomicrobiota bacterium; assembly: GCA_903828255.1. Classification (GTDB taxonomy): domain Bacteria; phylum Verrucomicrobiota; class Verrucomicrobiia; order Limisphaerales; family JADLHS01; genus CAIKLQ01. The sequence continues at coordinate 1,760 of CAIKLQ010000293.1, read as the reverse complement.
GCGCCCGGACGGGATCGTTGCCCAGATTATCCAGTTCCAGTCGGCCGCGCCGGGTCGAATAATCGTAGAATTCGCGCTGCAAGGTGGCGGGATCAATCACCGCCCCGGGAATGTTGGTGCCATTGGGGGGTGACCCCCCGGCCCAGTTGGAATAGGTCCCCAGCTTCCAGTCCATCGTCTGCATGCCGGCGATGTGGATGGGCGTTGGCGCATTCGGCAGGAAGTCATAATAAGACGGCACGCGCTCATCGTAGGAGGAGAGGAGATGGTGCCGGCCGGGAGCTTTGGGCGACCGCAGCATGTGGTCTTGACGAAGTTGCGTCGGTCAAGCAACGGCTGGCAGTTGCTGTTGGAGTTCAGCGGCGTGAACGCCACGCCCGGCAAACGATGCCGTCCCGCCGGGGCTGGGGAATGGGCTGGCGTGGGCGACTAGAAAGATTTCGCTCCTGACGGAGCTGCGACTGCAACATAAACCTTGCCTCGCACAATTTTTGAAACTTGAGCCGGAATTTCTTCACCAGCGTCCAATTGCTTGGCAAACACAGCGGCAAATTCTTTTGTGAGGTATCCCAATGTTTCACCAGTTTGCAAGTTCACCCGAATTGCATTTGGGTCATAAGCGTTATTTGGCTCTCTGACTAATTGCACGCTTTCTCCTGAAACAATTCCGTCTGTATGACCTCGATGAAACTTAATTCCTACAACAAGTGCCTCAACTCCCGAGATATTGCTTTTAGCTTTTGTCACTGTGTAACCCTGCCGATTCTTCTCCAGCCGCTCCGCAGAAGGCAAAATGGGTTCAAGCACCTTTGCTATAAACTTTTCAACTTTTGGAATTTCCACTTCCAACATCGGAATCAATTTTTCGGCTCTCTCTTTTTCACTTCCTTCCCAACCAAAAACTAAATCCATAGCCCGCTTATCGTATGCTTCGCGCTCCGCTCGGAAACGCTCACTCATTGCTTCTGCCTCTGCTGCTGACTGAATCCGGGGATTCTTGTATGGCGTGCCGGTTGCGAACAGCTTTTCCAGTTCAGCTAGTTCATCGTGATACCCAAGTAGACGAGCGGCTACATGAGCAGCGTTTTGATCAAGACAACCCTGCCTATCTTCCAAAAAGCCTTTGCAAAGCGAAATTCTTCGCTGGATTTTGGTGAGCAGAGATTCAGCGAGTCGCGCATACTCAACTATTTGGTGACACGCCCCGCAAATGGAAACCAAAGTTTCAGGATGCAAATGGTCCTCGCCTCTGAAGTTGTAGAATAGATGGTGGACGTAGCTGGCGGGCTCGCGACATCTGAAGCATGTTGCTGAATCTCTGGCAAGAACCGCCTGACGCACAAGCGCCCAATAGCGCGTCTTGTAATAATCGGAATGTGTGATGTAATTTTGCCCGCGCGCCGCGAGTGACGCTTCATGCAATGGCGTCAATTTGCCCGGCATGCACAGAAACTTTTTCCCTCCAAGTGCGAGCCATTCTTCGTGAGCCATCTCAAAACCAGCGGGCGCTTGAGAATTTTCGCCGGTATTCACAATTTCAATTCTTCGCCGTCGCCAACTCTTCCTCAAAATCCACGATCTCTTTGATCTGCACCAGAAACCAGCGGTCAATTTTCGTGAGGTTGAAAATCTCCTCGATGGTGAAGCCGGCGCGCATGGGTCATCGGTTGCTGGCGTGCATCACCGTCAGGCCAACCACTTCCTCGCCTTCGTAGCGCACCAGGATGTCGTCGTCGGTCATCTCGCTGTCGGTGGCGTGG
>CAIKLQ010000292.1 GCA_903828255.1 uncultured Verrucomicrobiota bacterium | reverse complement strand
GCAGTCGCTCAACATCGAAGACAACACCGAGGGCCTACGCTACGACAAGGTCATCCTCGCCACCGACGCGGACGTGGACGGCATGCACATCCGCAATCTGATGATCACGTATTTCTTCCGGTTCTTCGAGCAACTCGTCCACGACGGTCATGTGTATGTGCTGGAGACGCCGTTGTTCCGGGTGCGCAACAAGGAGAAAACGATATACTGCTACAGCGAAACCGAGCGCGATAACGCGGTGAAGGAACTCGGCGGCAAGCCGGAGATCACGCGGTTCAAAGGTCTCGGCGAAATCAGTCCGAAGGAATTCGCGCAATTCATCGGCAAGGAAATGCGGTTGAGCAAAGTGGAATACGCGCCGAAGGCCGAGTCTGGGCCGATCTTCACGTTCTACATGGGCAAGAACACGCCGGAGCGGAAAGATTACATCATGGACAAGCTGGTCGTGCCGGTGGAGGAGTGACCAAAAGCCGGGCAAGGCGTCAAAGTTTCAAAAACAACTTGTGTGGATGAATACTGAGGGCTTTGGCAATCCTGATGAGAATGTCCACGGTGGGGGAACATTCCCCGCGTTCGATTCGGCCAACGTAATTGGGGTGAATCTCGGCTTTCTCTGCGAGGACTTCCTGGCTCAACTTCGCCTTGTTGCGATACCTGAGCACTGCTTCGCCGATGATTTCGTCTGCGGTTTTGGCCACCGCTGGTACGGAAACAGAAACACAAAAAAGTGACCACACACGCTCCGTGTAGGATGTTTCGTTTTGGTGCTTGCGCTTTCGGCGGGAACTTGATTCTCATTGGGCGCGTCGGCTTCATTAAACTTGTTGAAGCGGACAGTGAAAACTTTGGGAAAACATTGAACTGACAAAAGAAAACCTATGACGAACTTAAATCACAACACCGGCAGGTTGGCCGTGGCTTTCGTTCTCGCCCTCAGCCTGACACTCAACATCCACGCCCAAGATCAAAAATCTCCGCCGGGCACGTAACACTCGGCAAAAGACCCGGACATGGTTCCATATCCATTCAACCCGCATCCTGAATTGCCATTCGTCGAGGTGGAGAAAGGAATCTTCATCGTGGATGACACTGGCATCCCGGACACGAAGGAGGAAGTTGTGTCCAGAATGTTAAGACAAGCCGCCGCCGAGCGCGCCAAACAACTTGCCGCCGATCCAGTCGCTTCCAAAGCCGCGCAAGAAAAGCAGCAGGCTGCGCTTGCAGTCATCCAAAATGACCAGTTCCAAACGGAATTTGCGCCTTGGGTAGTGCCAGACCTTCCGATGCCCGATGGTTCTGCGCTTACTTGGGATGCACTGGAAGCTCAGAGCCAAGCGAATCTGCTCGCCTTGTCCACCAACATCTCTAATGACTTCGATAGCCAGCAAGGCGCGATCAGTTCCTTTCTTGAGAATAATCCCGGCGCGTCAGCCGGCTGGACGGATGATAACGGCAATCCAGTTTCGATGGATCGCCTGGATGACAATGGTGGCCCACTTTTCAAGATGGTGCATAACCTCGCATCAGCGCAGACGGTGAGTGCCCAAAAGCTTTGGCCGGGAGGGGGCAGCGGAATCGATATTGACGGGACGAATGTTCTTATCGGCGAGTGGGATGGTGGCGATGCTCTCACGAACCACCAAGAATTCTGGCTGGGCGGATTTCGAGTCAGCCTTCTTGGTCCAGCCACGAACGGGCTCAATGACCATGCAACACATGTGGCGGGTACCCTTGCTGCTTGGGGAGGCTATCCTCCTGCGACCGGGTTAGCTAATCGCGCGAAAGTCTTGGAACACATCTTCACCAAGGACCAGGCTGAGATGCCGGTAGTAGCCGCGACGAGCGCGATGCGCGTCTCCAATCACAGCTACGGCTATGGCGTGGGGTGGTTCATATTCGCGTCGCCAGGTGGTACGAACGCTTGGCTTTGGTCCGGCAACAATTCCATCGGCATCACTCAGGACTGGAAATTCGGCTTTTACGACAGCACGGCGCGGACGAACGACCAGATCGCCTACACTGCTCAGACGTATCTGCCGGTCTTTTCCGCCGGAAATTGGCGAAGCACGAATCAGTTTAAGCCACCGACCCAGCCATTTGGTCACTGGGAGATCACCGGCCCAGGTGCGGGCACGAGTTACGCCTACACCAACGGCACCCGCCCCTTGAACGATGCCCAAGGTGGATTCAATAACATGGGCAATTACGCGGTGTCCAAAAACTCACTCACCGTCGGTGCGGTCTATACCAATGCGAGCGGTTATACCGGCACCAATGGCGTCGTCATGTCGGATTTTTCGGCTTGGGGACCGGTCGCTGACGGGCGCATCAAGCCCGACCTCACTGCCGCCGGGGTCAACATCCTCTCCAGCGTGGCCGCCGGAACCAACTTGTACAATACCTACTCAGGAACGAGCCAAGCCGCGCCCGCCGTAACGGGTGTCCTCGGGCTGCTAACCGGATTGCATAGCCGACTTTATGGCACGAATTACCCAGCCATGCTCTCCTCGACCCTTGCAGGCATCGCGATTCACACCGCTGACCAAGCAGGCACCAATCTTGGCCCAACCTACATTTTCGGTTGGGGTCAATTGAACGCACTTTCTGCCGCCGCTTTGATGACGAATAACTTCAATAGCGGCTCGTTGGCGTTTATCAAAGAAGTGCGGCTGGTGAGCGGCGACTACATCGAGTTCCCGGTCGTCTTAACCAATACGAAGCCCTTCAAAGCCACCATCAGATGGACGGATCCTCCCGGCACTCCGACCGCTCCAGCCATCAATCCGACCAACCGCATGCTGGTTAACGACCTCGATCTCCGAGTCGTCAGCCCTAGTGGCGTAACGAATTTCCCGTGGGTTCTGAATCGGACTTCGCCTGCGAGTGCCGCTACGAAAGCCGATAATACAGTGGACAACGGAGAGCAAGTCTCCATCCCCAATCCAACCAATGGAACATATCTGGTGCGCGTTACACACAAAGGGAGCCTGCTCAATGACCTCGGCCAAACCAGTTACCAGAACGGCACGATTCTGTTGTCGGGCAATATCGCGCAGCCACCGAGCCTGCCATTGATCACGTCAATTGCAGCGATCACGACCTCCAACACTGTGGCTCTGAAATGGTCTTCCGATGTAGGCCGCGTGTATCGGGTACAATACCGGGATGACATCTCGTCCGGTTCGTGGCAATATGGCACGAGTGAATTAAGCGCCACGAAAACAAACACAGCGGTCGTTCTCTCGGTGGCTGGAATAACGAACCGCTTTTACCGGATTGCTCAAGTGCGATGAACCTGCGGAATGTAGAACGAACAAGCTGCCAGTGCTGGCTGTGGCCAGCATTGGCCGCCGCGTTGCTCGCCTTCGGCCCTGGCACCGCGCCCGCCGAAATCACGAACCAAGGAATTGTTTATGGACATTTTCCCGTGACGCCTCCACCGCCGCCGGGTGGCTTCGTGTTTCCTTGGGACACCCAAGGTTGGCAACTCGCCGCTTTTTACCCCGCTTCCGTGTCCTACGATTTTGTCATCAACGACCAATTGGCGTACACGTTCATCGCCTTCGGTGGAATAGCCGTCAATCCCGCCTCGGCTTCGAATGCGCTGGTCGCCGTCGGGATTGACTATCTTGGTGCCAGTGCGGCCATCCCGCTCACCACCGGCCAGGTCATCGGCCCGGACGCAGCGGGTTTCAACTGGATTTCGGATCGTTGGGGCGGCTCCCTGCTTACCGCTACCAGAGACGGTGCCACAATTGGAGAACCGCCTTTGACCATTGGATATTTCACTGGTCTTGAATCCGCGTATCTTGGTCTCCGGTTCCAGCAGAATGGCCAAACTTACTATGGGTGGGTCCGTCTGGGCACCCCGTTGGCTGGCCTCGACATCGGCTGGCTATATGACTACGCCTACGAAACCCGCCCCAACACGCCCATTCTCGCAGGCGCAGGAATTGACAGTGACAATGATGGCGTGTGGGATTTATCTGACCAGTGTTCCGACACTCCCGCTGGCGAAGCCGTTGACGCCAATGGATGCAGCAGCAGCCAACTCGTCCCCTGCGATGGCCCGTGGAGGAACCATGGTGAATACGTCGCGCGCGTGGTTGCCACGGTCGCGGATTCTACACGGATCATAATGGGTAGAGATTGAGCTTTCCGCAGAAGAACAGGATCCGAATGCGGTAGTTGCGGAAGTTGCGAAAGCCGCGCGCGGCGGCTTTGAGGCTCTGGATCTTCGAGTTCAATCCTTCGGTTACCG
>CAIKLQ010000291.1 GCA_903828255.1 uncultured Verrucomicrobiota bacterium | reverse complement strand
GTGTCCCGCCTGCCTGCTCCAGCAGGGCGCGGCGGCGGACACCGTCACCGAGGGGAAGCAACCGCCCTTCAACCCGCCGCCCGTCGCCGAACTCGCCCCGCTCTTTCCGCAACTGGAAATCCTGGAACTCATCGGCAAAGGCGGCATGGGCGCGGTTTACAAGGCGCGCCAGAAACAACTGGATCGCATCGTCGCGTTGAAAATTCTCCCGCCCGGCATCGGCGACGACCCGGCGTTTGCCGAACGCTTCGCCCGCGAAGCCAAGGCGCTGGCCCGGCTCAATCATCCCGGCATCGTGACGCTTTACGAGTTTGGTAGCAGCGGACGTGAGTCCGCTCAAACTCAGCCCGAGAGCACAAAGACAACTGAGAGCCGACTCACGTCGGCTGCTACACCGATCTATTTTTTCCTCATGGAATTCGTGGATGGCGTGCACCTGCGCCAGCTTTTGCAGGCGGGCCGCATCTCGCCGCGCGAAGCGCTGGCCATCGTGCCGCAAATTTGCGACGCGCTGCAATTCGCCCATGACCAGGGCATCGTCCATCGCGACATCAAGCCGGAGAACATTTTGCTGGATCGCCGCGGCCGCGTGAAGGTGGCGGATTTCGGGCTGGCGAAGATTGTCGGAACGGTGGCGCAGACATCCTTGTCTGCGGGTTCTGGCGACATCCCTGTCGCCAATTCTGGAAACACGGGACAGGGATGTCCCGTGAACCCGCAGACTGGGAAGCCTGCGCTACCACCCAGCCTCACCGACGCCGGCAAAGTCATGGGCACGCCCAACTACATGGCGCCCGAGCAGGTCTCGCATCCCGCCGACGTGGATCATCGCGCGGACATTTACGCGCTGGGCGTGGTGTTCTACCAGATGCTCACCGGCGAACTGCCCGGCAAACGCCTCGCGCCGCCGTCGTCAAAAGTTCGCATTGACGTGCGCCTCGATGAAGTGGTGTTGCGCGCGTTGGAAAAGAAACCGGAACTCCGATACCAGCAAGTCAGCGAGGTGAAGACCCGCGTGGAGACGATTGTCGCCAGCCCGGAGAAGTCAGAAGTGAAAACCGACGTCACCGGTTATACTAAAGCCGAAGCCGAAGAGCTGGGACGGGAGATTGGAGACATGCTGAAGAATGGAGGGCCGGTTGGCCTCGCCAAGAAAGGTCTGTTTTGCCTCGCCGACCAAGCCCTGCTTTTATTCGATTTCACCGCTAACATCGTTCCGCTGGTTGAATGTGAAGGCTGGCGGCGTTTTAATTTCTGGCCGTTCTTTCTGTTGTTCTGCTCAAGCATTGGTTTCATGGTGAACGGCGGTATCGTTGTCATTAACGTGTTGCAGCGGGCTTGGCACGGAGCCAATCCATTCGCTTTCACGATACTGGAGGTGAACATGCTCATGTGGGCGGGAATCTTCGCAGTTGGCCGGCTGGCCGCGTTAAATTTGGGCGGCAGTGCCGTGGCGGGTGGCAGTCGCAGTTCCGAGGCCCAAAAGATCACCCGGCAGAGAATGTCCGTGGCGTTCCGGAAGTTGCTGATGCTGGCCGCTTTGGCGGGGGGCAGTTGGCTGCTGACGGCCTGGGTGATTTCGCTGTCAGATTTGGCGCAGGCCAAGACCGCCGTGGGAGCACGATGGCTGGCTATCGTAATCGGGGTGGGCTTGATAGCCGCCGCGATTCGATGGTATGTCCGCCTTTTGGTCCGTGTCCAACGCGAGGTGAACCTGCGCCGCGCAGCCGCAGCCCCCGGCAGCAGCGGACGTGAGGAGACTCAAACTGAGATCGCGCAACCAAAGCAGGATTGGGGGACATGGTCGCCATTTCAATCACCGGAGGTTCGGAATATCTGCACCCATCTCACAAAGGCGGAAAGAAATCACATGTCCGTGCTGGGCCTGCTCTTTGCGGCGTGGATACCGGGAACAGTTTTTGGCCTGCCGGCCTTGATCCGGTCCTTTCCAGCGCCCGGGAACTGGATCGTGGCTGCTGTTTGGGTGGTGCTTTTCTTCGTCTCCATCCCGATGTTACAACGAATGGTGCGGCATTTTCTGTGTTCCACGGAGTGGGCCCGGCTGCAAGGATTCACGCCGGAGGAATTGCGGCTGTTCGCTTTTCGAAAGCGAAATCTGCGGAGCGCACTGGCGGTACTCGCCGTGGGCGCGGTTTTCATTCTGGTTCAGAATCAGGCCATCAAAAGTTATCTGGGAATCAAGCCAGCCGAAGCGCCACTTGCGGCTGCCCCACAAAAGGAGGGGCTTGACCCAAAAGATGCAAAGCTCGTTTTCGGCCCGGTGATCGAGCGAGAAGTCGCGGGAGCGATTGATTTGGATAACGGCCACTTGCTTTCCCAAGGATCGTTTGACCCGAAGCATCCGCCAGCCGGGATGGATGCCATCGCGGTGGTGAGTCCGACGAACAACGGCCTGAGTGGAATCCAAATGCGCGAGGTGAGGGAGGTTGACAGCAGTGATTGGGAAACGTGGACCGCGCAACAGGTCAGCGAGCTTGCAGCGGGTTCTACCGCGAAACCGCCGCCATCCAGGCGCCTGCTTGGAGCCTATCCATCACCTTCCTCTTACTTGTTCCAAACCCGCGAAGGCGGCATCGGGCTGCTGCAAATCACCGACTTCACCGAGAACCCGCCTGGCGTGAAGCTCCGTTACAAGCTGGTTCGGAACTCGACCTCAACCTCTCTCCGGGAAGATCGCGCGTTCACGGCGCACTTCCCACAGGGGCAAATCCGACTGGTCGCTGTTTCGCGGCTTGCTCCCGCTTCGCCCAACTGGTGGTTGCCGGATGGCACCGTGTGCCCGCAGACGTTTGAGGCGGAGTGGGGCTACTCGCGCGCGGATGACTCCGTCGCCCAGCTCGTCTTCGAGAAGCAGGGATTTCCCGACCGCAGCGCAATTTTTTACAAGGTCACGCCAGCGTCCTGTTCGACGCGGGGACAATCCAGCTCGATCAGGTCTGCCGGCAAGCCGCTTTTGAATTGCGAGGCGATCTTCATCGAAGTGCCCAAAGCCGACGCGACCAGCGCGCTGAAACAATTCACGGTGCAAGCTGGCGTGACCAGCGGCGAGGGCACCGTGATTTTCACCAATGGAACGACGAGCGGCATCGGGGCGAGCGGCATCGGATTGCCGGACGGATCGTCGTTTAACCTGATGTGCTCGGGCCCCGTCGAGGGCAACGGGGTCGTTACCCTGACCTATTCGCACAGCACTTTGCCCGGTTGGGATGTCCGCATTACGGCCCTGGGTCAGGACGGAAAGGTGCGGGAGCCGGTGACGCAAGGCACGACGAGCGTGGACGCGATGGCCCAGACGCACGCGGAGTTTAAGGGATTCCCGTTGTCGGCCGTGAAGGTATTCCGCTTCGCGGTGCGCCGGTATCATTGGATTGAGTTCCGCAACATCGCGTTGCAGCCGGGGCAATCCACGCCGTTTGAGGTTGTGGACAAAGGTAAAGAGTAACTTGACCTCCGAAGCTTCCAACCAGTCATCAACCGCGCCAGGCGATGTCTTCGCCACGACGCATGGGACGGTCGTGGTCGTTGCGGGGCACAATTGCAAGCGCGATGAAAACTAATCACTGGTTCTTCCGGCTCGTCCTTCCAGCGTTGTGGGTCACCTGCTCGTTGATTCACTTCCACTTCCCGGGTGACGAATATGCCCTGTGGGTGATTGATTCGACGGCGGGCGCGTGGGTCTTGTTCCTTCTCCCGAACGTCGGCGACATTCATCAATGGTGGGTTCGAGGCAGTGTCGCGGGCGCTGGGGCGCTGGTGATGGTCGTGGCGGGTTGGATTCTGTGCGGGTTGAACGTGCGCCTGCGCATCTGGATCGGGTTATGGGTGGTCGGTGCGTTGGCCTGGTCGGGATTCATGATGTCACAGTTCCGCAGCCCGGAGGAGGCCCTCGCTAAGAACGGCTCGTGGTGGGCCTACCTTTTTTCCACGGCAATGATCGCCGTTTACTTTGCGACCTTCCTGGCGTTCGTGGGCGGAGGGGTGAAATTCCTGATGCGAAAATTCTCAAAGCCTTTGATGCCGAATTCCGAATTGAACCCACCGGTTACAGCGCGATGACTTCGACTTCGCCATCATCAACCGCGCCCGGCGATGTCTTCGCCACGACGCATTGGACGGTCGTGCTTGCGGCGGGTAAGCGGCACACGCCGCAATCCGATCAGGCGCTGGAGGAGCTTTGCCGGACTTACTGGTTTCCGCTCTACGCCTACGTCCGGCGGCGCGGGTGCTCGAAGGAGGACGCCGAAGACCTCACGCAAACTTTCTTCGCCCGCTTTCTGGAGAAGAACTATCTCGCCGGCTTGAGCGCCGAGCGCGGTCGGTTTCGCGCGTTCCTGCTGGCGTCGCTCAAGCATTTCCTCGCCAACGAATGGGACAAGTCACAACGCCAGAAGCGCGGCGGCGGCGTGACGCTGCTCTCGCTCGACTGGCAGACGGCGGACACGCAATTTCAAATCGCCGCCACCGCCGAGCCAAGTCCGGAGAAGGCCTTCGACCGCGAGTGGGCGCTGGCGTTGCTGGCGTGTGTGATCGAGCGGTTGCGCGCCGAGTGCGCAGCGGAAAACAACGTCCGGTTGTTCGAGGTGCTGAAACCATTTCTCACCGTTGGCAAGAACGCGATTCCCTATCCGCAGGCCGCCGCTGAACTGAGCGTTTCCGAAGGCGCGGTGCGCGTGGCGGTACATCGGCTGCGACGGCGTTATCGCGAAGTGCTGCGCGAGGAAATCGCCCAGACGTTGAGCGATCCGGCGAACGTGGCGGAGGAGATGCAGGCGTTGTTCAGCGCGTTTGCTCCGTAGCCGAAG
>CAIKLQ010000290.1 GCA_903828255.1 uncultured Verrucomicrobiota bacterium | reverse complement strand
TGTTGATTGTCGGATAGCGGCGCATTCTGGGCCGCGCCCGAGCCGTCATAGCTGGTCGTGGTTTGCCCGTAAAAGATCCGGTCACCGCCGGTGGCCCAGACGAAGTTAGTGTTGTTAAGCGCCTGGCTCAGGGCAATGGTCGGCGTCACACTCACAGCAGCCACTGCACTCGTGACCGCGCCGTAGCTGTTAGTTGCGATGAGAACATAGGAGCCGGCGTGGTTAGTCGTGATGGGGTTAAAGGCCAGCGCGGAGCCCGTCGCGGCGGGGACTGGCGAGCCGTTGCGCCGCCATTGGTAACTGAGCGGACGGCTTCCGGTCACTTGCGCGCTGAGCGTGACCGACTCGCCCGCGAGCGCGGCGTAACTGAACGGCGCACTCAGAAACCGGGGCGCCGTGTTCGTGGCCGTGCCGCTTAGCACCCGGGTAAGGTTCCAACACTCAGCCCCGCTGTAAGTGGCGAAGGACCCACCCACCACTACCTTGCCGTCGGTTTGCAGACTGAGAGCATAGACACTTCCGTTGTCGCCTTGCACGCCGGCCCCGGGATCAAAGCCGAGGTCCAGAACCCCGTTGGTGTTGAGTCGCGCGAGGCCGGCTTGGAAGACGTTGTTAAAGTTGGTGAAGCTGCCGCCCACCAATACCTGGCCGTTCGTCGGCGTGGCCACACTCCAAATTGCCGCGCCGCCGGCCCCGGCCCCAGGATCGAAGGTCGCGTCCAGAGTCCCGTCGGCGTTCAGCCGCGCCACCCCGTTCCGGGCGACGCTGCGCACCGTCGTGAAGGTGCCGCCCAAAAGAATTTTCCCGTCGCGCTGCACCGCGAGCGAGTTCACCGTCCCGGCCCCCACGCCGACGCCCGGATCGAAAGTCAGGTCCACCACGCCATTGGTGTCGAGCCGGGCAATGCCCGCCCGCGCCACCCCGCTTACGTTTGTGAAGGCGCCGCCGATAAGCACCTTGTTGTTGGTGAGCACCGCGAGACAGAAGACGCCCAAGCCACTTATGCCCGGGGCCGGATTGAAGCCCGCGTCCAATGAGCCATCGGCATTAAGCCGCGCAATGCCTTGGCGCTCGGCGCCACTGACACTGGTAAAGGTACCACCAATGACCGCGCTGCCGTTGGTCATCACCGCCACGGCTTCAACCGAACCGCCGCCGACCAAGGCTTGAAACGAACCATCGAGCGCGCCGTTCGTTAAGAGGCGGGCGAGGTTGGTGACCACTGCGCCATTGAAATAGGAGAAGTCGCCGCCGATTAGAATCTTCCCCTGATTCGTGCCGGTGGGGTAGGTCGCGATTCCAGCCACGTAGTTGTTTACCCCCGTGCCCGGATCGAACCCCGTATCCAACGTGCCATCCGCGTTGAGTCGCGCCACGCCGCTGCGGTAGGCCTCGCTGGCGATAGTGAACACGCCGCCCAGGAGCAATTTGCCATCGCTTTGCACCGCCGTGGCGAACACGGCATCGTCCGTGCCGCTGTCCCGGTTGAACGTCACATCCACACTGCCGTTGGTGCCGAGCCGCGCGAGTCCGCTGCGGTACCAGCCATCCATCGTGTTGAAATGGCCGCCCAGCAAAGCCTGGCCGGCGCTTTGCAAGGCGAGGCAATTCACCGTGTCATTGGCGCCACCGCCGGGGTCGAAAGTAAGGTCGAGACTGCCATTGCTATTGAGCTGCGCAATCCCGAAACGGTCGGTGCCGTTGACTGTGACAAACGCGCCCGCCAAAAGCACCTTGCCGCCCGGGATCGGCGCTACCGCCCACACCGGCGCGTCGGCCCCGAGCGTGGTGACAAACGTGGCGTCAAGCGTGCCATTGGTGGTAATGCGGGTTATGTTCGTGCAGGCGGTATCGCGATAGCTCACAAAATCTCCGCCGAGAATGATCCGACCATCGGACTGTAGCCCGAGCGCATAGACGGCGCCCGCCACACCGGTGCCGGGATTGAACTGCAAAGTCGAGTCGAGCGCGCCCGTGGTGGTCACTCGGGCCAGTCCGTTACGGGCCAGTCCGTTTACCGCCGTGAACAATCCGCCCAGCAGAATTTTGCCGTCCGGTTGAACCAGCACCGCATAGACTTCGTTATCGGTGTAGGCGGTGAAGGTGATGTCCGCGGTGCCGTTCGCGTTAAGCCGCGCCACGAAGTCGTACTCCACCCCTTGAACGAAGGTGAACGTGCCACCCATGACTACCTTCCCATCGGCGGGCTGGATGGCGAGCGTATCCACTTCGCCGTCCTCTGCGCCCGTGCCGGTGGCGAAGGTGATATCGAGCGTGCCGTTGGAGTTGAGGCGCGCGATGTTGGTGCGCGCCACGCCATTCACCTGGCCGAACAAACCACCGATCACGATCTTGCCGACGTTGGCTCCGTTGGTGTAGATCGCGAGGGCAAACACCGCGCCCCCATTAGCGGTGACGCCCATCCCGGGATCGAACGTGGCGTCCAAGCTGCCATTGCTGTTGAGCCGCGCCACGCCGGCGCGGGGCACGCCGCTCACGGTGGTGAAGTTTCCGCCGACCACGACCTTCCCATCGGTTTGCACGGCCACGGCATAGACCACTCCATTGAAGCTCGAACTGCGATAGAAGGCAGGGTCCAGCGCCCCAGGCTGCGCCGCGAGTGGCGCCGCGAAGCCGAACAGGCAGAGTAAGATGCCCAATGCCGGAGCGATGGGAGTTAACCCGCTAATTACCGGCGCCGATGAAATCGGAGACCGAGTGGAGCGCCGGTCTGTGACCGGCTTTGCGTTATGCCGCCGGTCAAAGCCGGTCCCAGACCGGCGCTCCGGGGCGAGCATGCAAAATATCCAGCTTAGGAGTCTCATATCTAGGTCTGGGTAGTTCTTGTTCCTACGGAGTTGGGTTTGGGTGGCCAGAGTGATAGAGGGTGGTTGGATCGGGAATCCTCAAGGCGGGGACTCCGCAGTGCCGGCAAACTCCAGGAGTTCGGGCAGCAGGTGGTCGTCATAGTGGGCTGGTCGCAGGGTTCTGGAGCCGGTTTCCGACTCGGTTGCCACAGTGGTAATCATGCCTCATCCCGCTGCCCTGGCTGAGGAAACTCTCCTCAGCCAGGGGCCGCTGGCTTCCTCCGCTAGCTGACCGCCGGGCATTCCCCTTTCGCCGCTGGCGTCGCTCTGGCGTAGATTCCGGTAAACCGTGCCCGCCCCCCGGTGGCCGGCGCAGTCTGTTTGGCAACCCGCTTATTCCCGCTGCCATTTGTCCCCGCAGGCGGGGCTTGCAACTCCTCCAAAACCAAAGGGGTAATGGCCGCGCTGGCCGAGGCGAAGAACTCCATTCCGCCGGAGCGCGCTATTTCTTCCAAGTAGGGCCGGACCACCTGTGGGATTCCAGACGGTGCCGGATCGCGGTCCAGAACCGCGACCAAGGCCCGGGGATGGTTGGGCCTGATCAGGAGTGCGTTGCTGATCCAGTTACGCACTGCCGGTGGCAAGGGCTTTCCTTCCTGGGTGGCAATGACGATTACGTGTGCCTCCTGCGCGGCGGCGACGGCCACCGCCGCCAACGCCGGTGCGGCCAAGGATTTGAAATCCCACAGACTACAGATCATGCGCCCCGACTGGCCGACGCCACGACCGACTCGTTCCAACAGCGCGCGGGCCTGGAGGTCGCCCGCTGAATTCAGGTACGCCACGACCACGCTGAAATTTTCCGCCGAATCAGAAGTTGCGTCGTCAGGGGAATCGGGAAGTTCTTGCATGAGTAAAGGCTACTCAACCTTGTCGTCCCCTTGCTATTGGGCGAACGGCTAATCGTGGATGGGTGACTTGACTTAGCCGCACTAAGTAATTTACCTAGCCCGCCGCGCCGCGGGCGCCTATGCAGGAAAATCTCGCGGGCCGGGGAGCGGGGGCGGAACTGCGACGGAGGCGCCTGGGTTAACCGCAATTCCGAGACGGAAGGAGTGACAATTCGGAGCGCGGCGCGGGCTTCGAGCCGGTTGGACAAGTAGCCGCCGACGCAATGCGGGCGCTACTTTTGCGCGGGTCGGCCCCCAAACCCCAAGAGGCTTGAGCCTCCTTACGGCGGCGGCTACGACCGCCGTGGGAGTTATCCAACCGGCGCTTACTGACGGGAGGCGGGGCGGGGGGCCCGCAGCCGGTGGCTCCATCGGGGACGCCCGACAAATTCTGCGCCGCACCGCCGCCAGCGCGCTGTGGGTCCCGGACCCGCGCGCCCGCCCGGCGTTTTTTTTCTGGCGTTAGCGGCAGGAGTGATTGATGGTAATTCCCGGTAATGGAAAGTGACCGCATTATGAGCCAGGTACCTAAGCGCACTCAGCCCGCCATAGGAGCGCGGACCGCAAAGTCCGCGCGCCCGCAAACTACGGAACCCCCGGATTCCGCCGCCCGCGCTCAGGACGCTGCCGCCCTCCGCCACCGCGCCGAAGCGCTCTTGCGCGAAAAATCCGCCACACAGCCGGAGAGCCTGACCCCGCCGGTGACGCCCGAAGCCACGCAAGTGATGTTGCACGAACTCCAGGTGCATCAGATGGAACTGGAGATGCAGAATGAGGAGTTGCGGCGGAACCAGGCGGAGCTCGACACTGCGCGCGCTCGCTATTTCGACCTCTATGATCTGGCACCGGTGGGCTATTGCACGCTAAACGTAAACGGGATGATCCTCGAAGCCAACCTCACCCTCGAAACCCGGCTCGACGTGAAACGTCGCGCGCTGGTCGCCAAGCCGTTCCCCCGCTTTATCTTCAAGGAAGACCAGGACATCTTCTACCACTTCCGCCAACGGCTCTTGGCGACCGAGGAGCGGCAGACTTGCGAGTTGCGGATGGCGCCGGTCGCCGGGGCGACTTTCTGGGCGGAGTTGGCGGCCACCGCCATCCCAGTGTTGGGGGGCTCGCCGGAGACGCGCGTCGTGGTGAGCGACATCACGGAGCGCAAGAGGGCCGAGGAGGCGCTGCGGGTGGAGCGGGAGAACCTTGCCGCGATTTTTGAAGCTTCACCGGTGGCCATGTTTATCCTCGATGAAACCACTAATATCATCCAATGCAACCCGGCGGCCACAATCCTGGCCAAGGGCGGCACCGCGGATGTTCTGGAACACCGCCTGGGCAACGCCTTGCGTTGTGTTCACAGTTCAACGGATCCGCGCGGCTGTGGCTACTCGGCGGAATGTCTGGCTTGCCCGCTAGGCAACGCCATTAGAGAGTTGGTCGCGACCGGCGGCACGGTATCCGGAGCCGAACTAGTGATGGAGTTGTTTCGGGACGGCACGTTCCAGCAGGTTTGGGTGAAGGTCGGCGCCGGCCCCGTTCTGCTCAACGGCCGCCGGCATTTGTGCGTCGCCCTGGAGGACATCACCGC
>CAIKLQ010000289.1 GCA_903828255.1 uncultured Verrucomicrobiota bacterium | reverse complement strand
GTCCGCGACGCGAGGTAATGTTCGCGGTTGCGCTTCAAAGTCAGGCACGCCTCACCCAGCAGCGCGGGAGAAATTGTTGCCTCCGGCGGCAGGTCAGCGAGAAAATAATTGGGCAGCGAGATCACGTTGGAAGTTGCGGATTATGCGCGGCGCGGTCGTCAACCGGTGGCGGGTGATCGAGATGCTCGCGCTTCCGGATCGCGTGCAAACACGGCAGCCCGAGCACGGAAACGACGAGCAGGCCGGCGAGGAGTGCGTAGCCGGTGAAGTATCCTTCCGGCGCTGACGCCCGCTCGCCAAGGTGTTTCACCCACGCGCCCACCGCCCAGTGCGAAGCGTTGCCGATCAGGCCACCGAAGGTGATGAAGAGGCCGAAAACGCGCCCGCGCATCGCGTCCGGCACGGCCTCCATCAGCGCCGCCTCGACCATCGGGTAACTGGCCATGAAAAAGAAACCGTAAACCAGATAGGTTGGAATCATCGCCGCCGCTGGCATGTGCGGAAACAACGCCACGACGGCCGCCGCCACGAGTAATACCAGCATCGCCCACTTCATGCGCCCGTGATCGCTCAGGTGTCCGAACAGCGGATTGCTGATGGCGCTCGCTAGAAAAATCCCACTCAGTGCCAGACCGGTGAGTTGGGGTGAGTAGCCGTGCGCTTTCTGCAAAAACAGTGAGCCAAGACTTCCCATGCTGGAACCGGTGAAATCGCGCAAGCTAAACGCGCACGCTGCGAGCAGAAAGAAACCCCACAATGCCGGAGTCGGAAAAAGGCTGGCGGAGGTTGGGGGTTTGTTTTCGCCAGCCGTCTGAATCGTCCGACTTGCCGGACCAGTCTGGCGCGCTTCGTCCTGCGCCAACCAGAGGAACACTGCGGTCATGACCAAACCCAGCACCCCAAGCTCCAGCACCGGTTGCCGCCATGCCGCGGCGCCCGCCGTCGCTTCGAGCATGCCCACGCGCCAGCCGGCGAAAAGCGGTCCGACAAAAAAACCCACACTCGCCCCAATCCCCACCAGGCCCAGCGCCTTGCCAGTGCCGACCGGGCAAAGCCGCGCGACCATTGCTGTCGCCGCCGGGTGATAAAAGCTTCCGCCCACGCCCGTAAGAAACACCGCCAGCAAAGCCGTCCCGTAGTTCGGCGCAACCGAAAGCAGCACGAAGCCCAAGCTGTTAATGGCCAAGCCGCCCGCCAAAAGCTTTTTCCGACTGAACCGGTCCGCCGCCATGCCCATCGGATACGCCGGCAGGAAATAGCCCGCCATCATCACCGTCACGAGCAGCGTCGCCTGACTGACGCTCACGAGCTTGAGATCTTGCTGGATGAGCAAATACAACGGCAGCAGTGCGACCTGATACAGGTGCGTGAAGGCGTGCAGCACGCCCGCGAGCCAGAGCGTGCGGGTTTTGTGATCAGGATCGGTGCTCATGCGTCAAACCGCCATCAAGGAACAGCCGCGCGCTTCGGCCCGCGCGGCCCGGCCGAGCAGTGCAAAGCCCTCACTGCGGCGCACCGCCAAATCTTCAGTCTGGATTGCCAGCACGGAGAACACGTTCGCCAAATCGAAAACCCGAATCAAACCGGTTTCGCCCTCGGCGACTTCGCGACCCGTCTCGGGGGAGATGATTTGAGCCCGGGCCCACGGCGGGAGGTGGAAGCTGCGGCTGGCGGGTGGCGAATGGCGGGTGGCGCCAGGCCGGACGTCGTAGGCTTGCGAACTCAACTCGCTCATGCCGTATTCGCAGATTATCTGCGACGGGGGAACTCCGAGTCGTTCCGTGATCAACTCCTGCAGTTCCGCTTTCGGCACCGTGCGCGAGCGCCCTTTGTAGCCGCCGGTTTCCAGCACGCGGGAGCCCAACGGAAGTTTGACGCGGATGTTTCGCTCCCCCAAATCATCCAGCAAATGCACGAACGAAAACGCCGTGCCCAGCAGCAAGCAGCGCCCGCCGCTCGTTTCGGCGGATTTCAAGCGGGCGAGGATTTGATCAGGGTCGAGCGTCCATGCGCCGGCGGCATCAAGGCGTCCGCAAAAGACCGGCCCGTCGGCCCCGAGTTTCTGGCGGACGCACTCGAACATGTGGACGAGCGAGGAGTGGGGGGCGAGGGTCGGCGGCGGGGTGAGTGCGACCAATCGGAAATCGGAAATCGGAAATCGGAGATCGGCCAAGACGTGCGCCGCGAACCCCGCCCACAACGACGCCTCGTAAACCGCCAGCGATTCCGCGCCGTGAAAGTGCCGGCTCGGTCGTTGCTCCGTCGTGCCGCTGGAGTGAAACACCTGAGTTCGTTGCGCCGGGGCCAGGCTCGTCAGTTCAAGCTCCTTGAACGCCGCGGTGGGGATGGCGGGGATTTGCGAACAATCCGCAATCGTCAGCGGCGTAATCCGCCGCGCCTCGCAAAATTTCCGGTAAGTGGCGTTGTGGGCAAACTGTAACGCGAACAATTCCACGGCGAGGCGCGGAAACGCCTCATCGTAGCAGCCGATGTGGGGTGGCTCATTCTCAAGTGCCGAGTGCCGAGTGCCGAGTGCCAAGTTTAGGCCGCCTCCGCCGGCGCATACAGGCACCGGGCTTGCAGCCGCGATGAAGTCGCGCAAACGTGCGGCAAAAGTTGAAAGCTCGGATGTCATGCGGTTTTTGTTTAAGCATCAGGCTGGTTTTCCGCCACAACCTGAACCGGAATCCTACCCGACAAAAATCCCGTGGCAAGATGGGTTTTAGAACGGCTTGAACCAGCCGCCCGGCGACCGCCCGCGCGGCGGGGCTGATCAAACTTCCGCGCGCCAGCAACTCAACTGCACGTCCCGCGCTTGGATCGCCAGGGCGCCGACGAATCCCTCCGCGGGATTTAGCGGGCAAATACGCCACGATTTACCGGCGGCCGAGTCGCCGGCAATCGCCCGCACCCCGGGCGGTTCGTCGGGCAGGAACGCCACTTCAATCTTGGAAAGGGATGCCGCGATCCCGTCGCCCGTGGCCTTTAGCCAGGCTTCCTTGCGCGTCCAGAGCTGGAAAAACGCCAGGTCCCGCGCGGCCGGCGGCAACGTCTTGAACGCCGCGACTTCGCCCGCCGCAAAAAATCTCTCAGCAATGTCGCCCGCGTTCGGGAACGGCCGGACGCGTTCCACGTCCACCCCCAACGCCCCCACGCAGGTCACGGCGAGGAATCCAAGTTCGTGCGAATGGGCGAGATTGAAATGCAGGCGATCCGCGGCCGCGCCCGCCAGACTGGGCTTGCCTCGCGAAGTGTAGCTGAATTCCAACTCCGCGGGCGCAGCCGGCAAATAACCCGCCAGCAGGTTTCGCATCGTTCCGCGTCCGGCAATAAAACGATGCCGAAGTTGCTCAACGCTGAATCGGTTGGCGCGTTCGCGCTCGTCCGTTGAGAGCGTCCCCGCCAACTTGGCAATTTTTTCCGGCGGCAGATCGAGCGGCAAGGCCCAGATGTGAACTGCCGTCCCGGTCAGCGCTGGCGGGCTGGCCCCGCTTGGCCAGTTCAGAGTGAGGTTTGAAATTCCGCGTGACAGGCTCATTTCCGCCGGAGAGTTTGCGCTCGATCCGCGCCGAATTCAATCAGCGCTTCACTCTCCGCCTCCGCAAGACGCTTGCCTTTCCGCGCCGCCTCAAGCATTTCATCGCCATGCGTTTCATGGCCGTTGGATTTCTGGCGTTGGGTTTGGTGGTGGGTGGGGCGGCAGAGTTGCCCCCGCCTTTTCCCGCCGACCCAAGCCAACCTCTCGAACGCACCTGCTTTCAGACCGCGGCGCCGTGGAGCGCCGCCGGCAATTTGCGCTCCGACGTCGCGATTGTTTACGGCATTGATGCCGGGCTGCCGCAGCGGCTTCAGACTTGGCGCGACCGGGGCTATCGCCTGCACCTGATGACCGGGGTTTCGTGGGGAAACTACCAAGATTACCTCTACGGCCGCTTCGACGGCATCAATCACGAGGACGAAGCGCAGACCGAACGGAACGGCAAGAAGATCAGCCACGGCGGGGATGTTTATTACATGTGTCCCGGCACGAACTTTGGGAAATTTCTATCCGTGGGTGTGCAACGCGCGCTCGATGCGGGCGTGGAGGCGGTGCATCTCGAAGAGCCGGAGTTCTGGGTGCGCGGCGGTTACTCGGAAGGCTTCAAGCGCGAGTGGCGCACCTACTACGGCGAGGACTGGCAGCCGCCGCACAGTTCCGTGGAGGCCCAATGGCGCGCGTCGAAGCTCAAGTATTTTCTGTACCGCCGCGCGTTACAGCAGGTGTTCGATCACATTCAGGCGTTCAACCAGCGCACGGGCCGCCAGGTGCGTTGCTACGTGCCCACGCACAGCCTGTTAAACTACGCGCATTGGAACATTGTCAGTCCGGAGTCCAGCCTCGCCCGGCTCGCGGGTTGCGATGGCTACATCGCCCAAGTCTGGACCGGCACGTCGCGCACGCCAAACGTGTTCCGGGGCAAACTCCGCGAGCGCACGTTTGAAACCGCGTTCCTCGAATACGGCGCGATGCAAAACCTCGTCCGCGCGACGGGCCGGGGCGTTTGGTATTTGAACGACCCGGTCGAGGACAACCCGAAGTACGATTGGGAGGACTACCGCGTGAACTGGGAATCCACGCTGGTCGCGTCGCTGTTCCAGCCCGCCGTCTGGCAATACGAAGTGGCCCCGTGGCCGGAACGGGTTTTTGCCGGAACGTATCCGCGCAAAGACCACCCCACGGAGCGCGAAGCCATCCCGCCCGCCTACGCCACCGAATTGCAAACCGTGATGAACGCGCTCAACGACATGAAACAGTCGCGCGTCGAGTGGGATTGCGGCACGACGGGTCTGGGCGTGGTGGTCAGTGATTCGCTGATGTTTCAGCGCGGAGAACCGACGCCCAGCGACGCGCACTTGAGCCACGTTTACGGACTCGCGCTGCCGCTCCTGAAACGCGGCCTGCCGGTGACGCCAGTTCAACTCGAAAACCTGACCGTCACCAACTATCTCGATGGCTTCCGCCTGCTGCTGCTCAGTTACCACGGCCAGAAACCGCTGACTCCCGAGGTTCATGCCCCGCTCGCCAACTGGGTCAAACACGGTGGCGCGCTGGTCGTGGTGGACGACGACACCGACCCGTATAACCGCGTCCGCGAATGGTGGAACAGTGACGGGCGCAGCTACGCGACGCCGCGGGAACATTTGTTCGAGCAACTTGGCCTCGCCAGCAAAAGCCCACTCGCAGAGGGTGCCTTCACCAAGGTCGGCAAAGGCGGCGTGCTGTGGCTGCGGCAAAATCCAGCGAAGCTTGCCAGCAGCGCCGAGGGCGACGCCCAATTGGTGACCGCCATAAAGCAAGTTGCGTCACGCACCCGGTTGAAGTGGCGCGAGACCAACCACCTCCTACTCCGACGCGGGCCCTACCTGATCGCCGCCGGACTGGATGAATCAGTGCCTGGCGAAGCAAAGGAGTTGCGGGGCCGCTTCGTGAATCTGTTCGATCCGCTGCTTCGCGTGCGCGCCGTCGTGCCACTCACCCCCGGCTCGCGTTCTTTCCTCCTCGATCTAAAAACCGCGCGCGGCAGCGAACCGGGGGTGCTGGCTTCGGCGTGCAAAGCCCTGCCTGGGAAACAAAGTGCCAACCAGATTGCGCTGACCGTGGAGGGCGTCGGCAACACGCCGGGGATTGTCCTGCTCCACGCACCCAAGCCGCCGCGCGAAGTCACGCTAAGGGGGCAACCGGTGAAGGACTTCGAGTATTCGGTTGCCGAAAAGCTACTCTGGATTCATTTCCAAAACGAAGCCCACCCAAGCGAACTGGAACTGCGATTTTGAAAGAGTTCAATCCAGCCCGTACTTTTCCAACCACGCCTGCGGGAGCGTGCCATAGCTCAACAACCAGTCGTTGAATTTTTGCAAACTCCAGCCGCGCCCAGTTACGAGCCGCTGGTGCAGCCGCGCGTTCTCCAGCCGCCCGAGCCAGTAACTCATCGGCACGGCCGGTTGGGCGGTGTACCAGTTCACGTCCGCCTCGGCGCGGGCGCGGGTGAAACCGAGATGCTTCTGCATGTGTCCGACGGCTTGCTCGTAAGTGTAGCGGCGCGTTTGCAGCCGCAGGTCCACGAGGATGCGATGGCAGCGCCAGAGGGCGTCGTGGAGTTGCTGCGCGGGCAACCACGGCGAGCGGTCAATCTTCAAGTCCACCATCATCTGCTCGCACCACAGCGTCCACCCTTCGTAGAAAACCGCGTGGGCGAACAGCCGCCGCCACTGGCGCGGGTGGCGGTTGGCCGTGACGAATTGCAGGTGATGCCCCGGATACGCCTCGTGCGCGCAAGTGAGCGAAAGTCCAAAATGCTGCTGCTGCTCGGCGAGTTTTTCGGCGGCGGTGGTTTTCAACACACTGAGATCGTTCACCCAGAAAATGCCGCGCTGCCGCTTCTCGAACGCCCCGGGCTGCGAGTAGGCGGCCGTGGGAATTACCGCGCGCAAAAAATCCGGCACGGGCTTGACCACCAATTCGTCGCCGACCGGAAACGTGACGGCGCGGGCGGCGCGGAAACCATCCGCCACGCGCCGGGTTTCCGTTTGGTAAATTTCCAGCAACGGCTTGCCGGGACGCCAGTCAGCGCGGGCTTTGGCGATGATCTCATCCGCGCTCCGGCCACGACCCAACTTGGCCGAGGCCGTCTTGAGCAACGCGCCGATGCGCTCGACCTCCCCCAGCGCCAGCGCTTCGATCTGGCCCAGCGTGTAGTCGAGCCCGAGTTCGTCGCGCACCCGGCGTTGCAAGACCTCCGGGCCAACGGCGAACGAACCCGCCGGCGCGAGCGGCAGGGCTTTCGCCCGGTCACGGTAACGGTTCAGCGCGGCTTGCGTGGCGTGGAGATGGCGCGCGTCATCGCGGTGCGGACTGGTCTTCGCGAGCAGTTGCTTTGCGCCGTCCAGCAACGCCGGATTGCCAGCCACGGTTTGTTCCATCACGCGCAGCCAGACCGCTTCGGGCGCCCCCAGAAGGGTGGCGGCTTCGTCGAGAAAAGCGGGCGCTTGCGCGAGCAACGAGCGAAGATTCCGCGCGGCGCGGGCCGGCTCATCGTCGCCGCGCATGAGTTCGTGAAAGAGAATGTTCAGCAACTGATCCGGCGCATTGGGTTCGAGGGCGTGACGACCCCGGGCAAAATCCTCGCACTCCTTCAGTAACACCGAGCGGAGCGCGAGGCGGTCGAGGTTCTGCTCGCTGGTAAGCGCGCGCGGCGAAACGGTTTCCAGCTCACCGAGCGCGGCCTGGCGGGCGACTTCGCGGCGGGCCTGCGAGCGCGGACTGAGTTCGCCCAATTTCCCCTCAGCGGAACGAATACCCACGACTGCGGCGAGCGTGGGCGTGTCGTGGAGCAGCTTCTCGAAGTAGCAATCGAGCAAACCTTCAAAGCGAGCGGGCATCTTTTTCATGGCCAAAGCAAAGCATGAGCGCGAGCCGGTTGCACGCTGAATTCGATGATGTGTCGAAACGTGACTTGGAGCTGGATTGCAAACCGGTCAGACCTACCCATCTGAACACTAATGGCGGACGGGTTGCAGCGCGCAAGAGCTTGGACGAACCCCCAAACCGAATTGGGCCGGAGTCAGTACCCAGAGCCCGTTTCCAAATCATTTAACCGCAAAGAGCGCAAAGAGCGCAGAGAAAGTTGATGAGTAGCCCATGTTCCAATCGGGCCGACTTGAGGCAACCCATGATTTGCGCCTCGGGTTCGTTGGCCAGGGCTTTCACGGCCTTCAGTTCGGCAATCAAGACGCCCTCCACCAGCAAGTCGGCCAGGTAGTCGCCGATGAGCGTGCCATCTTCGTCATAGACCTTGATCGGGTGCTGCTGTTATGTGTAGCAAAGGTTTGTAAGTCAAGTTCCGCGCCGTGGCATCGAGGAAAGGACCCGGCAAATCGTGCCATCGGGGTAGGCGGTGCTGGCATGGCTGATGGACGTAATGTTCCAACCTATGGGCCCCGTTTCCGCCACCGTGTAAAAGTCCACCCCGGCTTCCGGAGTGACCGCCAGCGCCACCGCGAAACTCCCGCCACCGTGATAAGTCGCGGGTAAGTCGCGAACGATGGTGCCGGCGGGCGGCGGCTCGGGGCTAAGTTCCAGCAGTCCCCCACCCCACCGCGGTGTTTGCGCCATCGAAGGCCGCGGTCCCGCTCAGCGCCACGGGGCTCGAAGCGCTGGCCGGCGCGCGCAGCGTGTACCGCACCTGTCGCACCTAGTTGTCGAAAAACATCCACCGGAGGTTGCCGCTCGCGGCGTCGAAGCTGCCGGCGTCGCTGATGTTCGTGACCGTCCATTGGCTCGGCACCTGTTCGGTAAGAGTTTGAAGCCACACGGCCACCAGCGGCGACAGCCAATTGGTGAGAGTGATCGTTTGGCCGGCGCAATAATAGGCCGGGCCGCTGCACGTGCTGCTGCCCGGCGCTTCGCCCCGAAGCCCCCCCCCCCGGCGCGAGTAGCGCCACCCCCCGCCACCACGCAGCCGAGGGTCAGCCCCCAGGCGCGCGGGCCGCGAAGAGTTCGGAATCTGGAGGCGATGGTCAGCATGGATTGGGGGGAGCACCCGGTATAACCCAGCGCGCCGTTCAAGGTTGCCCCAGCCGGACGCGATAGAACCGAAGCGGCGGCGGGGGCAATTCAGTGTCCACCAGTTCGGCAGGCCCATCATAGTTCGCCGGCGTCTGGCTCACCGGATGCCATTGCTGCAAAACGCTGGAAGCCTCCAGCACAAAGGTCGCGCCCGGCAAGGCCGTAAGCCCCCGGCGGCGGGCCTCCCCCGTGGGCTGGAGTTGCATCCGCCGAGCCAGCGAAGCGGCATCCGTCACGGTGCGCACTCCCGCCACCGGCACCCGATGCCCGTCGTAGGAAGCCACGCTCGTCAGCGGGAACGGGCCCTGCGCGGCCCCAGGAGGCAACACCGTCACCACCAGATCCCGGTCTGCGCGATCAAAGTAGGGTCCCCACTTGGCTTTGTTGTTCGTCGCATCCCACACCCCATTGCCTGCCGAAACCAACTGCCAGCCTTCCGGAAGGAACTGTTCCACCGCATAGGTTCTCATGCCGGTGCGGACCCGGACATGGTTGGTGAGCGTGATGGCTTGGCCGGCTTGGTAGAGTACCGAACCCAGCGGGGTCACGCCCAAGGGACAGTTCGGATCAATCGGACCCGCAGAGAATAAACTCCCATCCTTCGCGCTGTCACTATCACCTCCCGCCACCGGCGCGCCGGGTGCGGGCGCCGGTAGCCACGCAAGGGTTCCGTGCGGCGTAATTGCAGTTTCAGTTGCCGAAAGTAAAGCTCCTGTTCCCAGCGTTGGCTGTAGAGCGCGACCAGTTCGGCCGCCGCGCGGCTTTGGGGTCCAACAAGCTGGTCCACAAGCCCAGGAGCACCGCCGCCGTGATTTTGGCGAAGGCGGCTTTACCGCGGCGACTGGAGGCCTTGGCTAATTGGCCCAACAACTGAGGGGTGTTGGTGACACTAAATTGAGTGCCATCGAAGGCCACCAGGCGCCAAGCCCGATAGAAGGCTTCGGGACGCTGCCGGCGATGGGCGCGACTGTGCAAGGCATCCCCAGCCAACGCTCCCACAGCGCCCAAGGCAGGACCGTCCGGCGCTCAGCGATGGCACTATCAGTCAGTCCCCGCCCCAGGAGCTGGAACATATGCTCGGCGGCGGTGTCGGCGCCACAAGCAAAGTGGAACAACAACGAAGCCAACAGATCGCTCAGCGGCAACAGCGCCGGACGACCGCGATGGGAGTTTCTATAGTTGGCTGAGCGTGCGAAACGCTCGGGAGCAATGAGTGCGAACAAAGCGGAGATCCACTCACCGACCGGAGCCTTCCGCCAGCAATGCCTCCAGCATTGCGTTCAAGCTGCGGCACGCCCCCCTACCGCGAGTGGGCGCGCCGCCTTGCACCCCAGTCTGGAAGGCTCAATAAAGACAGTCGCTAACGCACCATGGCTGCCGCGAAACGCTGCCGAGCCAATCGCAGCAGTTGCCCGCCGCCGAATATCGTGGCGAAAGCAAGAAGCCCCCAGGTCACGGGCTCCGGCACCTCGGCCACGATTCGGAATTCTGTCAGGGTAAACGGGTTGCCTGGCCCGACATCGGCAAAGAACAAGGTCCAATTGCCGTTCGGATCACTCCCCAACAGGGTGGTGAAGGTCGCGTCGCGGGCGGCGCCATCGAACGTTGGCGCGTCGGCGGTGGGAAGAATCTTGCGACCGTCCGGGGCATAAGTCCCGACCAGGGGCGCGGCGGTCGTTCCGGCGGCGGCATGGACATCCGTCAACAGCGGGGCGGAACTCAGGGCGAAGGTGTTGAGGTCGAAACCCGAAGTGCCCGAACCGTCGGGCGTGGCGAGGCTGCGGCCGATCCGGTTGAGTAACACCACCTGGCCGTCACCGTGCGAGAGATAGGCATACATATCGCCATTCCAGCCGCCGGTAATTGCAAAGCTCACGGTCATCCCCGAGATCTGGCTCACACTGGAATCGTTGAAGTTCAGCGAAAAGGCCACCCCGGATAGGTTGTTGTCGGGAATGGCAGCCGAACCACTCCACGTTGCGGTGTAAGTGTCCCCAACGCGACTGCCGAAGTCCACCGCCGCCACAATGTTCGCGGTGCCGCCGGTGAAAGCGAAGGCCAGGGCGAGGAGTTTGATTAGGGTTTTCACAATTTGCTTTAGGTTGGGGGGTACGTGGTCAGGCCGGTTAGTAGGATGGACTTATCGTGCGGTAAAATCCCGCGGCGGAGGGCGCGAGGAGTTCCTCCACGCGGAAAACTCCGATCCCGTGCCCGGTGGTGTTGCTGGTCGGGGCTGGGTAATTCTGCAACTTCGTCCACGGCCCGGTGGGGCCGGGGGCGTGTTGGACGGTGTACTCGACGCCCGGAATGCCCGCGAAGTAGCTAACGAACTTGGCGCTCGCGCCCGTGCCTTCGATGCCCATGCGCACGGCGTTGAGGCCGGGCCCGGAGCCGGGGCCCACGGTGGCCGTTACCGGCACGTTCACCGTGCAACCGCTTTGATTCCGCAGCGTATAGGTGAAGGTGTCGAGGCCCCAAAACCCGGTGGCCGGGGTATAGGTGAGCGTGCCGCCGACAAAGCTGACGCTGCCGCCCTGGGCGGTGGGAGTTTGCACGCTCACGATGGCCAGCCCCGCCCCCGTGTCATTCATCAGGAACTTGGCGGCGCTGATGGCGGCGGCGGTGTTCGGCGGGGTGGAGAAAGCGTCCGGGCCGCCCTCCGGCAGCGCGGTGACGGTCAGGGTTGCCAGCTCCGACAGTAGTGCTCCGTCCGAACTAATCACCAGGACCCGGTAACTCGCGCCACTATCACTCAGGCCCAAGGTAGGCGTGGTGTAAGTGTGGCTGCCGTTGCCCGAGTTAATAGCCGCGTCACCTTTGTCCTGGCCAGCGAAGTCGCCGGCATAGTTATCCGCGTCGTCCACCCACCCACCCACCCATAAGTGGTTGAAGAAGACCTGGTGTTCGGGGCCGCTTGCCGGCTCGGTGTTGAACAGCTTGAGTTTCGCCAGCGCGCCGGAGTAGGCGCCCGCGAACTGGCTCACGGCGCCGCCGCACGGTTGCACACGCAAAGTATAGGCGCTGCCCGCACCCAGCACGAACTGCACGCGCAAGCCGGTGCGCTGAAAGGCAAGGCCCGTGTCATGCTCGCCGTCCCGATCCGCAAATTTGTAGTTCGCCGCCCCCTGCCGGAAATAGAACCGCAGCCCGTCCGCACCGCCCGCAGTCTGGAGGCTGAAACCCTGTCTGGCCCCGGCGGTATCCAGGCTGCCATTGTCCAAGTCCACACTTATTACATCGCCGGACGTCAATGCGGGGAAAGTCCGGGTGGCCACTTTATCGCCGCCGGGGCCGCCGGAGAGGCCCAGCGCGATGCCGCTCGGACTATTAATATCCTGGGCCAGACTCAGACTGACGCAGCCAGGGTCGCCCAAGTTATTTTGCGTCGCGCTGGCGCGAAAGGTGGCGCCGCTGCCACTTACCGCCCAGGCACTGCCCCAGCCGGCGTTACTGTGCTTGTGCCAGGAATAGGCGAAAGTCCGGTCGCCCGCGGCGGTCACCGAAAACGTAGCGGTGGCCCCACTGCACGCGGATTGACCGGTGGGCGGGGCGGAAATGGTCGTGGCGTTCGCGCGTACCGTGAGGTTGAAGGAAACCTCCGTGAGACCGGGCGGCGCTTCCAAGTCGCTGACGCGCACAGTGACCGGATAAGTCCCCGCCGCCGTGCCTGCACTGAGGTTCCACTCCAGCCAGCCGCCGGCACTCACGGCAAGTCCCGCCGGACTGCCCACCAAAGTAAACTCGAAGGGCCCTGTCGGAGTCTGGGCATCGGCCACGACCAGTTGGTGGCGGAATTGGTCGCCCCGGTTCAACTCCTGACTGGCCACCGGCGCGACGATCGGTGGCGTATTGGAGTCCTCGACTAGCAACGCAAATGCCCGGGTCACGGTGGAGGCATTGTCCTGCACGGTAAGGGTCACCCGGTCCACGCCGTGGCGGCGCGTCTGGGGGGTGATGGCCAGATAGAACCAGTTAGCCACCCGGTTCAGGGAAAGGCCCGCGGGCGGCAGCAGGGCACTGTTGGTGTGAGTCAATTCCACGACCAGGTTGGCCGCGGGCGTCTCGGCGTCGGACACTAACACGGCGATCAGTAGCGGCACATTATCGGGAGTGCTTTGATCCGGGATCGCGGAAACGGAGGGCGGCAGGTTGGGCGGTAAGTTCGTGTCGCCCCCCACGACGGCAGCAAAGCTGTCGCAGGAAATCGCGCCCGTGAACAGTCCGGATTGGGTGGCCGAGCCCGGCGCCACCACGCGATACGTCAATCCAGTCGGCGCCAGGCCGGCATCTAAAATCCAGCGCACGACGCCGTTAGTCGGATCGAACGCGCCGCCGTGACTAATCGTTTCCACCGGCCACCCGGCGGGCGGCGTATCCACCACGGTAAGAAAGAGAACATTGGTATCCATCGCGAGACTCAGCGCCACGGTCAGCGCGTGGCCGGGAATATAAAAGGCGGGCAACTGCCGCGTCGCGGTGCCGCTGGGCTGGGGCCACAGGTTCGTCGCGCCGCTGCTGCCCACGGTGACGTCGTCAAAGCTGCCTTGGCCCGTGAAGCGCGCCGCGCCAGTGACGTTCACCGGCGGCCTCAGCGTGTAAGTCAGCACCCGCGGCAAGCCGTCCAAAAATAGCCAGCGCACTTTACCATCGGCGGGCGGCACCGAACCACCGGCACCAATCGTGGTGGGGTCCACGGTCCAGCCGGCCGGAAAAAAGTCTTCCACCCCTTGCGCGGACACGCCGTCGTCCGGGGTCACGGTCAGCGAAACCGTCAGCGCCTGTTGCGCCATATAGTAGCCCGGTAACTGTCGGACCACGCTCCCGCCGCCGACGGGGCGGCCGGTGATCTGCGTGCCGCCGCTGAGATCCACACTGACCGTGTCGAACTGCGCCTGCCCGGTGAAGGTGACGACCCCGGTGGCGTTGGCGGGCGGCGTGAACTCGCACGTCAGCGTGCGTGGCGTGCTATCCAGAAACGGCCCCCACTTGATCTGCTGCAGGGTTTCGGACACAAAGCCGCCATGCGAAATGTTCGTGACACTCCAACCGGCGGGTAGGGTTTCGGCGACGGCGCAGAAGAGCGTGTTGGTATTGGGCACTACGGCGATCGTGTTGGTGAACAGTTTACCGGGCCGGAAGTTCGCCGGCAGGTCGCGCGCGGCACTGCCGCCCATCGCCGGCGCCGGCGGCACGTTGGTGGCGCCGGCTGTGGTCACGGAAACCGCCCCAAACGCCGCGAGGCCGTGAAAGCCGGCGTTGGTGGCAGCGGGCGCGGGCGCGGTGAGGTTGTAAGTCAAGCTCCGCGCCGTGGCATCGAGGAAAGGACCCCAGCGAATTGTACCATCGGCGTAGGCCGCGCCGGCATGGCTGATGGACGTAATGTTCCAACCTATGGGCACTGTTTCCGCCACCGTGTAAAAGTCCACCCCGGCCTCCGGCGTGACCGCCAGCGCCACCGCGAAACTCCCGCCACCGTGATAAGTCGCGGGTAAGTCGCGAACGATGGTGCCGGCGGGCGGCGGCTCGGGGCTAAGTTCCAACAGTCCCCCCACCGCGATGTTCTCGCCATCGAAGGACGCGGTCCCGCTCAACGCCACGGGGCTCGAAGCGCTGGCCGACGCACGCAGCGTGTACCGCACTTGCCGCACCTGGTTGTCGAAAAACATCCACCGGAGATTGCCACTCGCGGCGTCATAGCTGCCGGCGTCGCTGATGTTAGTGACCGTCCATTGGCTCGGCACCTGTTCGGTCAGGGTTTGAAGCCACACGGCCGCCAGCGGCGACAGCCAATTGGTGAGGGTGACCGTCTGGCCGGCGCGATAATAGGCCGGACCGCTCCGCGTGCTGCTGCCCGGCGCTTCGCCCCGAAGCCCAGCCGGCGCGAGCAGCGCCAAGCCCGCCACCACGCAGCCGAGCGTCCGCGCCCACGCGCGCGGGTCGTGAAGAGTTCGGAATCTGAAGGCGATAGCACGCATGGATCGGGGGGAGCAACCGGTATAACCCAGCGCGCCGTTCAAGGTTGCCCCAGCCGGACGCGATAGAACCGCAGCGGCGGCGGCGGTAATTCTGTGTCCACGAGTTCGGCGAGCCCATCATAGTCCGCCGGCGCCTGGCTCACCGGATGCCATTGCTGCAAATCGCTGGAAGCCTCCAGCACGAAGGTCGCGCCCGGCAAGGCCGTTAGCCCCCAGCGGCGGGCCTCCCCCGTGGGCTGGAGTTGCATCCGACTCGCCAGCGAAGCGGCATCCGTCACGGTGCGCACTCCCGCCACCGGCACCCGATGCCCGTCGTAGGAAGCCACGCTCGTCAGCGGGAACTGCCCCTGCGCGGCCCCAGGGGGCAACACTGTCAGCACCAGATCCCGGTCTGCGCGATCAAAGTAGGGTCCCCACTTAGCTTTGTTGTTGGTCGCATCCCACACTCCATTGCCTGCCGAAACCAACTGCCAGCCTTCCGGAAGGAACTGTTCCACCGCATAGGTCCTCATGCCGGTACGGACACTGACATGGTTGGTCAGCGTGATGGCTTGGCCGGCTTGGTAGAGCACCGAACCCAGCGTGGTCACGGCCAAGGGACAGTTCGGATCAATCGGGCCGGCCGAGAACAAACTCCCATCCTTCGCGCTGCCACTATCGCCTCCCGCCACCGGCGTGCCCGGTGCGGGCGCCGCCACCCACCAGAGCGGGGCGCCATTGGTAATCGTCAGGTCGAGTTTATAGTTCCCCCCCTGTTCCCAGAGATAGGTGGCGCGCGTGACGTATTCCAAAGTAATGTTCGTGGGGGCGACTGTCCACGCCTGGCCGCGTTTCCACGCGCCGTAATAGTTCGCCAGTTCCGGAATGCTGACGACCCAGTCCTGGTCTAAGTCGGCGGGATGGCGGGCGTCGGCCCGGGAGGGATTGGTGCCGAGCCGGTATTCCTCCCGGTTGTTCACACCGTCGCCGTCGGGATCGTCGTTCGCCCCCGATTGCAACCCCAGGAGATAGGCCTGCTCCCAGCCGTCGGGTAGTCCGTCCCCGTCACTGTCAATGTTGCCGAAATCCAGCCGCATCACCGCGCCGCGCGTCCCCATCTCGTATTCCAACTGGTTCTTGACCGTCGCGCCCTGAAGCACGGTGATATACAGTGTGGTGCCGGAACTCGCCGCCTTCATGATGTCGGCGGGCGCGGGACTTTCGAGCCGCACCTTGAGTGCGTAGAAGTTGGTGGCGGAGGGCTGACTGCCCATGCGGTAGGAGGCGATGGTCGCGCCCGTCGGTAGCCGGCGGGCCTCGACGGTGACGTTGGTGTCCGCGGCGGTGACCCCGTGGCCATCCATTTCAATGGCCCCGTAGAGTAGGTTGTAAGGTTCCGGCAGGGCAGCGCGCGGCGCGGCGGGGCTGGCCAGCAAAACTAGGACGAAGAGGCGGATTAGAGTTCTCATAAGTGTCTTGGAGCGGTTCGATCGGTGGCGCTTAGTTACCAGAGTAAGCATAGGTTTGGAAGCTGAACCGGATGTCGGTGATGCTATCAATGAGCAGGTCTAGACCGGCGTTCGAGTCGTTAAGCAACGTGCCGCCGGGGATGACCAGCATCCATTCGGTGTTCCACACCGAGCGGCCGATGAGGCGCGAGTCGCGCGTCATCTGATCCGGAGTGAACCCGGCATCGTGGTAGGCCCGGAAGCTCGCGCTCTTGCGGATGGCCGCCAGTTCGCCACCCAGATTGTCCAAGACGGGGATGTAGGAGGCGTTCTGCATCTCGGATGTGCCGATCGGGAATGGGGTCGGGATCTTCTGGTCCACGACTCGCCAGAGCCGGGTCTCGAAGTTGTCGCTGTTGGGCGAGCGCAGGACATCGGCGCCGATGGGGATGAGATAGACGCGCGGCGTGTAGGAGAGGCCGTTGCCGTTGTAGCCGCTGAACCAGACGCCCGCCGAGCGGACGCGGGTGGAATACTGGCTGGGATCGTAGGCGCTGTCGCGTCCGCCCAGCGGCCAGCCGAAGAAGTTCAGGCCGAACGTGACGGTGGTGGGGAAGCGTATGACCAGCGCGGGCTGCGCCCCGGCGCTTTCCGGGGCCATGGGCCGGCAGTAGCGACGGAACTCCGGCAGTTGCCAGAGGTCGGCCACGCGACACTTCTTCAGCTCGTTGTGCCAGAGAGTCTCGGTGGCCGCATCCGGCTGCGCGTCATTGTGCGGGCGCACCCGGAACCACTCGGAGCGCAGCGAGAAGGAGTTCTCCTCCGTCTGCGGATTGTTAAAGCCCATCTGGGTCTTGAGGACCTTGAAGTTCTGACTCATCCGGGCCAGCGGATCGGCCAGGCCGAAGCGGCCGGCGGCGGGGTTGCCGTCGCGCATCTGGCCCAGCGCCCGCTGGCGAATGATGTCGTTGAAGAACCGGCGACCGGCCTTGCCATCCTGGCCAAGGAGGTTGACCTCGTAGTCATAGGCGGTGGCGGCCATGTAGGTGTAGCGGGCGGCGAGGTCGAACTGCGCGCGGTATTTCTGAATGGCGTCGTTGCGGAAAATGCGGAAGGTCATGTCTTGGTAGCGGAGCTTGGTGGCCTGGCCGGCAGTTTTCTTGCGGAAGGCGACGCGCTCATCGAGCAAGCGTTGACCGTTCGCCAGCGCGGCGAGATACCGCCCGCCAGTCTGTTGGACGATCTCCTTCTGGGTGTAAAGCTCCATTCGGAGCGGAGCTTCTTCCCGGAGCAGCGCGAGGATGGCCTTGCAGTCATCCTGGTTGCTCACCTTGAGCGCGGAACTGTCGAGGTCAATGTCCGTCTGCATGTCGGTTTGCTCCTTGGCGAATTCCAGGCCCGCAGTGACGCCCTCGGACACATCGGCGACGAGGCTGAAACCGTTCTCGACCAGGAAGCCTACGGTCTTGACGGCGGCGCGGGCGGGCGCGGTGGCATCAGTTGCCATCCCGACCACCTTCGGCAACGCCTCCTCGATAGCGTCGCTCGCGGCGCCTTGGATTTCAGCGGCGCGGTTCATGACAATCTGAAGCTCCTTCATAGCCAGAATGCTGGCGCTGTAATCCGTCTGTTGCTTCTGGGCGGCCTTCTTGATTTTGATGGCCTCCTCGACATCGTTGACTTCGCCATCGAGGCCATTGAGGACTTCCTCGATATTGCGCAGCAGGGTGTCGTAATCGCGGAGCGAGCGCTTGAGCGAGGTTTCGGCCTGCACCAAGTCGGAAAGGATGCTTTGCAGCTCGCCCGGCGCGCGGCGCAGCCCCCATTCCTCCGGGGCGACAAACGCATACTTCCCGGCAGAGATCGGGTATTGCACGCTCATGCCGTCCTCAGCGGCATCGGTGTCGAGGCTCATTCCGTTGGTGCCCAGCGAGGTGTCCTGCGGGAAGACCAAGCCGGCCTTGCCAAAGTTCACCGCAATGGGCTTGAAGAAGGCGGTGAAACTGTCGCTCGGCGGCGCACTGTCCTCGCTAATATCTTTGGTGGCGACGTATTGGTAGTGCAACAAGTCGGGGCCATCATAGCCCGAGGTGTAGGTCTTGCCGGGCCCGATGTCGCCTGCATAGGGGTAACCGAAGATCTCGATCAACCGGTTCTTGTAGTCGCGTTCCTGCTCCTCGACCTGCTGGGTAAAGGCCTCGACAGTGTCCTGGGTGCCGCGGATGGAACTGTTCATGCCGTTGACTTCATCAAAGACGGTTACGGCGTTGTTCATGGCATCAATGGCCCGGTCGTAGATCTGTTCGAAGTGAGTCGAGCCGGCGTCCACCAGGGCGGGATCCAAGTCGAACGGCACCATGCCCTTGGCCAAGCCGATCGGGTTGAGACCTTGGTCCGCCTTGTCAATTTGCTGCTGGATGGAGCTAAACTGGGCGTACAGCTCATTCAGTTCGCCGACGGTGGTGCGGTCAATCTTGTCAATGCCCTTGTGGGCCGGGTTGGGGTCGGAGGCGGGCAGAATGGCGTTGGCCATGAGCCAGTCAAAGTAGGTGCCCACCCCGGCACGGCTCGCCCAGTCATCCACGCCCCAGGCACGTTCCCGGTCGGCATCCAAGTAGCCCTGCCACTGGCCATTCGGATCTTCGACGTAACTGCTGCGATAGGTCAGATCCACAATCTCCGAACCGGTCTTGGCTTTGGCGGCGGCGATCTTGGCAAACTTCCGCTCGTCGAGATAATCCACTTTCACTGGCACTCCCGCCAAGAGGACGCTCTCGGTACGGGGCAGCCAGGTGAAGTTCGGATTCTGCAGAAGGGTGTAAAAGGAGTTGATGGCGGTCAGGTATTGTCCCCAGGCATCGCCGTGCCCTTGCGGATACATGATGCGGGCATCGGTCTCATTCACCGCGCCATCGCTGTTCTGGTCGGAGATGTTATACACCTGCTGGTAGGCCACCTCGCCGTCACCCATGGTGAAGTTCCAGTACAACCGGTTATAGACCGGCGCGGCCTGCACCCCGGATGACGAATCATCCCGTCCGCGCAACAAAACCAACTCTTCCTCCAGCAGCGAATCGAGCTGGTTTTGAAAGGCGAAAATCGAGGAGGCCATACTGCCATACTCTCCGCTGGAAGTGGTGAACCCGATACTCGGATCGGCGGCGTCCGCCATCGCCTCGTTTCCCAGCAGAGTGTAGAGGTCCGCGATGCGGCTGGTAACCAGCAGCAAAGCGTCATTGGCGGGCTGATAATTCACGGGCGGCGTGCCGTCGGTGCTGAGTGACTTGCCGCGGCGCAGCACGGTTTCGTACGCCTCGATCAAGCCGATGCTGTTGAGATAGCCGCCGTCGGGGTTGAAAGCAATGTCCCCCTCGTAACCAGCGCCCGCTTGTTGGATCATGCTGACCTTCGTGCTGGCTTGGTTGTTTTGGAAGTCATTCACCCGCTCATCGAACGGATTGAGGCCGCGGATGACGCGCTTAATCCAACCCTCGGCCAGCATCGGCCAGGTCTTCGACTTCATAGACGGGTCGCCGATCCACTCGCTCCACGGTTTGTTCGTGCCGACGTTGTACCCTTGGTACCGGCAGATGAACCAGTTGTCCGACATGGTCAGCAGTCCCGATTCCCCACCCTCGCCGATCGTGATGTAGTTGTGACCCGGACCAAACCCAGAGGGATAGGCAATCCATCCCCGCAAGTCGGTGACATTCCCCTTGGCGTCCAGCACGGGCAGTTGATCGCGGCTAAATCCGGGGCCGTCGGGTTTGTAATACCATTCAAAGCCGAAGCGCTCGGACTCCCCGCCGAAGTCACTGCTCAACCGCAGCGTCAGCCGCTCATCAAACACATTATCCGGCTGGAGCACCTTCAAATCGCCGCGGTACGGATCGGGCCCGATCTCGATCACCTTGACTGAGACGGGAAGTCCCCCGAGCAGTGGATCGTTGTTTTCCACCAGGCTGATGAACCGGGGCGGTAGCCCCCAACCGGCCGTGGTCTCCGTCACCGGCTCCCGCGTGACGGAGCCGCGGGCCACCGCGTGATGCCGGTAGCCGCTGGCGTCGGAGTAATTCCCATCGCGGTCATCCATCTGCCAATACCCCACCAATTCCGGCCGGCCACTGGTGAGGCGCAAGTTCTTCGCCGCTTGAATCTGCGACTGGTCACGCGCCACCGCGTGCCAGAGGCGCACTTCGTCAATCCGGCCGGCAAACCCGCGTCCAATCTGGAACGGCCCCGTCAGGTTGACCACCACGTTCAGGTTGGTGACCTCGAACGAAAGCGCGCCATCGCGATAGATGCGGGCCGCCTTGGCGATGCGATCATAGGTGCCGGCCCAATGATGCCACTGGCCGATGTCCACGTTATAAGTGTCGAGGCTGCGATACGTCTGGCCTTCAAAGGAGACAAAAAAGCAGTTCCGCTCATCAAAGCCGACGCGGAACGGATTGTTGTTGGTTCCCTGCCGCAAAACAGTGTCCATCCGGGAGCCGCCCGCGCGTTTAACCCAAGCTTCCCAAGTGAACGCGGACATATTCGGCACTTGCGGCACACTGGCTTCGAGGTAGTTGGCGTCGGCGCCGGAAACGCCCAGGGCCTGGCCGGGATTCGCAGTAACCGCCATGTTGTCGCCAAAGGCAGCCGTCAGTGTCTTGAAGCCAGCGGGTAACGCTTCCAACGTGATCCGCGAGCGGTCATAAACCGGCAGCGCCACACCACCCGAGTAAACCGTGTTCGTGATGGCGTATTGCAATCCCAGCAGCAGGGCGTCGTCGGGATTGCCGTCGCCATCCAAATCCAGTTGGTTCGGGTTGCGGCTCAACGCATAGAGCGCGGCGACTTTGGAATCGAACTCCGAGCCGGGTTGATCGTCCACCGCCTGGATACGGTCGCGCTCGAACGCGCTCATGACGTTGGGCAACAGGAGGGGCTCCCCGACGTAGGTGGTGTCATCATAAATGCCCTTGAAGTAAAGCCACTTGTTGAGCGGGTCGAAGCTCAGGCGCAAACGCAGGTGGTAAGGCAGATCGCGGAAATACTTCCGGCCCAGGGCGCCGTCCGTGGTGCGAATATTGTCGGGCAGCTTGAAACTACTCCCACACTTCACGTAGTGCTCGCTGAGTGGATCGTAGAGCCGGGCGGCGTTTGTCGGAGCACTGGTCTGATACCCGGCGCCGATGCGCCAACCGTTGGTCAACTGGGGATTGATCGAGTCGAACACCACCTGCACCCGGGCCATGTTGGCCACATCCGGCAGGCCGTGTTTGGATTCCATGAGCGATTCCCCGACGCTGAGGACCGCCCGGGTTTCCGGCCACTTGATGCGATACGTCACGTCCACTGGAACCCCCGTCACGCCCGAAGGACGCCGGTCCAGCCAGGGGATGGGAGAGCCGACCGCGGCATCGGCACCGGCGGTGGGATCGAGGTCATAGAAGAAGTCCGACTGCAACGGATAGAAGTGCCGCATCTTGACTTCGGCCAAGCCACCATTGGTGCCAGCGGCGAGGGCGTGAACCTTGCCCTTGTAATCCTTGAAGGTATTCTCCACCCCCAGGATGACGCTATTGCCGGACATCACCGGCAAGACGCTGAGCGGGTAGGGCGGCTGGATTTCCGTACCCACCAACCCCACATAGATGAAGTAGTAGGGCGCTTGTTCGGTGACCACCTCGAAGATTTTGGTCCGCCACTGGCCGCTGGCTTTCTGCCAAAACTTCAGCAGCACGAAGGGCTGGGAGTAGTTCTTGTATTTGTTGAGGTCGTTGCGCAGCGCGAAGACGGAATAGCCCTGAGCGCCGGAGCTGGCCGGAGGCAGCGTGTCGAACACCAGCGCGTCCGGCTGGGCGGGATTGGCGGGGAGGAGCATTGCGTGCTCCTCGTTCGGGTTGAACCCCGCTTGCGTCGGGTCCGGCTGCACGTAAATCCGCGCCCGGGGATAAGTGGTGTCGGTCACCGGGTCCGAGCCGCCAAGGTTCGAGCCTTGAGCGCTGGCGATGATCACGCGGGGCGCATTGGTGGGCCAGTAAGGGGTGTAAAGCACCGGCCGCTCGGCCCAAGCCACTCCCAGTTCATTCTTGCGGTACCAGACGACCAACAGCGGCATGTCGTTCACCGGGGCGGCCGGCTGGACGGCATTGACGGGCAGCAACGCCCCCATGCGCGTCAGCCGGTCGTAAGCCGCGTCCACACCCCCAATGTCCACCGCGGTCTTGGGATAGAAGAGGAAGCCGTTCAGCCCCGGATAATCCACATGGCCGGCATCAATCAGCGCCGTGCCGATAGGCCACCCCGCGGCGTTGAGGTATTTGCTGTCGTGAGCATAAACCGTCTTCGCCACGGTGAAGGCGTTGCTCTGGGTGTTGGGATCCACCGGCCGGTTATCTGTGCGGTAGTAGCGCAAGACGCTGTAGCCCGTGACATTGGTGGCGCAATTGAAAATCTTCGTGGTGCTGTCCACACTCGCGCCGCTAACCGTCGAATACTCCAGACTGGCAAACTCATGGACGCGGCTGCCCTCCGGCGGTTGCACCGTGGTGGGCGCGCCCGCGACGTGGATCTGCGGGTCCTTCGGCCAGATGTTCGCGGCAAAGGTCGGGATGGTCACGTAATTCGTGTCCGAGACATCCAACGTGGTCTGCCACCGGATGCGCGCCTTCACCGGGCGAACCGCGTACAGAACTTTCTCGACATCGCTCCAATAGAAACTGTTTAGCCCCTGGTCTCCCGGAGAGCCTTCGATCACATCAATCAACGGCAGGCGGGCCACGGACCCTTCGGGGCGGAGGATGCGCTTGCCAATGATGTTGGCCGGCGTGGCGAGAATAGCCCGGGTCACTTCCGCACCGCCATCGCCGGAGCGTTTGCCCAGGCCCGCAATCAGGCCGTCGGCATTGATGGCGAAAGCGCTGG
Organism: uncultured Verrucomicrobiota bacterium; assembly: GCA_903828255.1. Classification (GTDB taxonomy): domain Bacteria; phylum Verrucomicrobiota; class Verrucomicrobiia; order Limisphaerales; family JADLHS01; genus CAIKLQ01. The sequence goes on along the minus strand of CAIKLQ010000289.1, from coordinate 8,751 downwards.
TCACCGTCCAGCCACTGTTCTCCGGCAGCAGCCGATTCAGCAAATACGTCGTTGAGCCGCTGAAGAAAAAGCCCACCGTGCTGCCGTCGTTGAGCACGGCGGTGCCAGTGGCCTGGCCCAGATCGTTCACGCCTGTGGCGCGGCTGCTTGCAAACGTCACCCCGGTGGGCGCGGGAATGAGCGTTGGGCTAGTCGCGCCGTTCAGCCACAGCGCGGCTTTTTCGCTGCTCGCGGCCGGGATTCTTAGTGCCCCGGCGGCGGTGCCATTGTCGCTCAGGCCAGACACCTGAAACGTGCCGTTGGCGACCTCCAGTCGCGCCACTGTCGTGCCTTTCAGAATCCAGCCTTGCCAGAGGGAGGAAGGTCCGTAGGGACTGTTGCCCGCCACCCAACCGTTCTTGTTGATCGCCACCGGCTTGCCGCCCACGGTGTTGGTAATAATCGCGTCCGAGGTCAGCGTGGTGCGGCTGCGCAACAGGCGGAACGGCTGCGGTCGCCCGCTGGCGTCGGAATAGTAGCCGGCCATGGTGCCATCCCCGTTGATCGCCACGCCCACCGGATCCGCAATGCCAGCGCCCACGGGGAGGCTGAACAAGTTGGTGCCATCCTGACGAAAGGCGACGGTCTGCGCACCCGATTTGTAGCTACCCGTTTCCCAAGGGACTCCATCCTTCGAGAGCGCCAAGCCGTTGACCCGGCTGTTGCCCTTCTCGAACAACGTCAGGCGGCCACCGTAGAGTAGATTGTCATAGAGGAAACCACTGTCCGGCTGGCCATATTGCGCCAGGTAACCGCATACACGACCGCCACCGTCCACCTGAAGTTGCGAGATATTGGTATTGCTGGGCAGAGTAAGCGGCAGGTCCACAATCTGGAAGGCGGCCGCAGGCAGAATCGCCACCAGAATCTCCTTGGAAGCCGTGGCGTCGCCGTCGCTGCTGGTCAACCGCAGTCGCACCCGGCCATAAGTCCCGGCCGGGGGCGTGACGGCCAGCGTCCACGAGGTCGGCTGCACCGAGTTGGGAGCGCTCCCCACCCGCGCCACGGACAGATTGGCCGCCGGCAGAATTCCCGGATCCAACGAGGCCACGGTAAGCGTGACCGCCGAAGCATAGGAATCGGGGTCGGACACGGTCACCTCCAAAGTCCGGGAAGCCGTTCCTTCCTCGATCAAAATGCTCTCCGCTGAGGTGATCGCCGGGGGATCATTGACCGGCATCACTTGCAACCGGATCGTGCCGACACTGGTCTGCCCGCCCTGGTCTATCACCCGGAACGTGAAGGAATCCGGGCCGGTGTAATTCGGCGTGGGCGTGTACGCGAAGCGCGTGGGGTCCTGCGAATAAGGGGCCACAACCCCGTGACTAGGCTGCGTGACAATCTCATAGGTGAGCGTGTCGCGATCCACATCAATGGCCGGCAGGGCGACGAGTGCTTCCTCGGCGTCTTCAGAAACGATGACATCGTTCAGGTTGGTAGCTGTGGTGGCCCACGACGGGCTGCTGCCGTAGGAGGACCCGCGCCAGTTGGCATTGTTAAGCCCCTTTCCCGCCCAATCGTAAAGAATCGTCCCCCGCCCTTCCATCATCCGGTAGTAGGCCACCAAGCCACTCTCCTGCCCGGTCAACGGAGATGACTTGCCCACGGTCAGGTCCGTCGCCCCGCGAGCGACCGCCCAGATGCGGGTTTCGTTGAGCCGGCCACTGAACGGAAAAACCGGCGTGGACCCGGAGCTGTCCCACGCCGCGGCCAGGCGGATGGGCTGGGTCTTGGCGCTCAGGCCGTTGGCGACATCCGAAACCATGGCCGCCAACTGGCCGTTCACATAGACGAGGGATTGGCCGCCGTCATATACCCCCGCCACATGAGACCATTGGTTGAGCGGAATCGCGACCGAGGAGATCGCCATCTGACTGGTATCCGTCAAATCGCGCCCATTCCTATCCACCCGGCTGCGCGCCAAAGCCACTTTGCCGTCCGCAGTCAAAAACAACCGGTAACCGCCCGCCTGCCCCAGCGCCCATTTGCCGAGCAATTCCTCCTGCGCCCGGCGCGTGGGATAAACCCACGTCTCCAGCGTGAAGGGATCGCGCGCCGAGAAGTCCAAGGTCGTCTTGCTGTTCTCGTTCCCCTGGAAATGGTTTTGTGAACCCCAAGCATTGTCATCGAAATGCAGCGCCCCGCCGGTGCCCACGATGGGCGCATCATTCACCGGACGCACCACGAAGCGGATGGATTGCGGCGCCGAGAGGTCTGCCGTGCCGGCCATTCCCAGGACCAAAACCACGCCATCGCTGCCACTGAAGTCCGCGACGGGGGTGTAAGTGCGTTGCTCGGTGCCCTGGCTTGGAAGGGTAAGGTAGGAGAGGGAGATACTGCCGTTGGCCGCCTCTTGAGCATAATGAAAATAGGGCGGGCTGCGCCAGAACCGAAAACTGAACACCCCGGGGCTGTCCTCGTCGAAGGTGAACGTCAACTCATAGGGCACGCCTTCCACCCAAGGCGGGGTCATGGCCTCGGACGGGACAGTCGAGCCAAGCGTCATCGCCTTGGTGCTCGTGGCGGCGTTGGGCAGGAACTTGCCGGTGCCCTGATTCAGCGGCCAGTAAGCGACCAGGTTTTCATTCGCCACCGGCACCGCCAGATACAGGTTGGCTTGAATTTCATCCGCCGTCCGGGCCACCCCCCACACGCGCACTTCATCCAGGCAGCCGCTGTAGCCCGCGCCCAGCCGGTTGACGGTGCGCTGCAATCCGGCGGGAATCGGCATGCCCTCCGAAATGCCGGCGGGTTTGCCATTGATATACATCGTGGCGCGTTGCTGCGACAGCGTCACCGCCACATGCGTCCAAACCCCGTTGGTGATGAGACTGGTGCTGTTCAACTGCTGGCTCTGGCTGCCGCTGCGCACTTGCAGGGAGAGCTGGCCCGACGTGCTCATGAAACCCAGCGTCACGCTGTCCGCCGCGGCGTCGTTGCCAAATTGCAGCAGGTTGGCTCCGGCTTGAAAAGCGGTCGGCCGGATCCACGCCTCCAGGGTAAAGTCGCCGTTGAACCACATGCCGGCGGGCACATTCACACTATCCGCGCCACCGAACCGCAGCGCAAAGGCGTTGCTGCTCGTGGTCGGACGGACGAAATCCGTATCGGCTCTGCTTTCCACCGGAACATTGAGCGTGGTGCTGCGGCCATCGCCATCCGTGGCCACGATCGCCAACTGACTCGTCCCCGGGTTGGCCGGGGAGATGATGGTGACCGTGCCGGTGCCGCCGTTGTTGGTCACGGTGCAGAGGGCGGCGGTGGTCGTGGTCAACCGGATCGCTCCCGGCGCGGTGAAATCATCACTCACCTTGACTTGGAAGGTTTCCTTGGTGCCTCCGGCGCGCACCGCCGGCGGTTGGGTCAAGAGCGTGATGGTGGGGCTGGCCAGTGGCCGCTGAAAGTTCACGGACACCGTCTTGATCGTTTTCAGCGTCTGGTTGGCGTCCTGCCGGTACCGGTCGCTGCACTGCAACTCGAGGGTCACGGTGCCGGACTTATCCTTGTTGGGCTTGAGGCTAATCGTGAACGGATTTATGCCGCTCACCGTGACGGCGCTGCCGGACACGATGTCGCTGCCTGATTTCACCACCGGCGACATGGTGTAATCGGATTTTCCGTCATCATCCTTGGCGCTCACGGTGAACTGGAAATCCTCATTCCAAGTGGCCTGGTAGCTGTTCTCGCAAGTAAGCGTGGCGGGATCATTGGGCAGCTTCTTCTCCAGTTCGTCCCCGATGGCCCCCAGGCTGAAGACCGTTGTCGCCGGCACGGCTTCCGCCGCCGCGTTGTTTTTGATGACCCCCGTTTCCAGCACGGTGCCATCCGCGAGCAGCATCGTGGCCCGGAAACTTGCCACATGGTAGCCCACCCACAACCAATGATAGTTCCCTTCCGGATCAGGTCCTTGCCACAAGCGCAGTCGCTTCAGTCGGGTTACCAGGTCGTACGCCGAGTAGTTGGCGTTGTAATTTACGGCCCAGTAACCATTCTCACGCGGCATACGCACGCCCATCGACCAGGACGACGGGTTACTCCAGTCACTGGTCAGTATTCCCAGTACCCACTCGGAATCCGACAGGCCCAACGCGTCGCCGCCATTGACGCGCGCGTCCATGAGTTCATCGTCCACCGTGATCCAGAAGCTCACTTTCGTGACATAAACACCGGCCGAACCGGGTAGAGTAGCGGCGGCCAAGGTCAACAAGCACAACAGGAGGCGCAGGGCCCGGGTCAAAGCCGCCGGCAGGGAGCGCGGGGATTGCCGGAGAAAGGTCAGGTGGTTCATAGGTCTTGGATTTCGAGATGAAACATTCAGGTTCGGAAGTTGGTTCGGGGGCTGCGTCATGGGGTGGGGGTGGGGTTCAACTCAGCAATGCGGGAGATGCGGCGAATCCGGAAGTCGCCCGAGGTGGCCAGAGCCTTGCGATGCAGGCCGGTGATGCGCTCGGAGTAAACCCCCGCCAGTTCATTGCGCAGCGCGGCGGGGTCCTTGCTCGGGGGCAGGGCATCGAACCGGAGCGTGACGTCCCGCGTGATGGTGGGGGCTTCCTGCTGGAACACCTTGAAGGAAGCATCCAGGTTGTCATGGTGCGGATTATATTTGTGGCGGAAGGGATTCAAGGCGGCGGTGCTCGACAAGCCGAAGCTGGTGGTGACCCGTTGGCCCGGGGCGAACTCCCCGTCGAAGGTCACATAGTTGAGCACCGCGTCCGGGCCATCGAAGACGAACATGGCGCTGGAAAGCCGGCGGCCCACGCGTTCGCCGTCCCGGAGGGTGGCGCCCTTGAATTTGTCGAGTAACAAGCGATCGGTGACCAGCACGTAATGGCCCGGCGTGGCGTCCTGTTTCAGGCCGTTCGGCGCGTTGGTGGTCGTGCCGTCTTGCCAGAGTTGGAAGACTTCCTTGAGCAGGCGGGCCTGCCCGTTGGCGTCCACATGCACCAGCAACCGCGCGTCCCAGTCCGTGTCCACCGGCGTCGGCGCGGGCGTCATCGGATTGTTGGTGTAGGAAATGGTGACGATGTTGGCGACCTCGCCCAGGTTGTTGGTCGTGCGCACCCGGTTGGTGACGCTGAGCAAGCCATTCAATTCACTCACGGCCTTGAGCGAGGCGTAGCCCATCCACAGGCCGGCGTAGGGCGAAGGGGATGGGGGTGGTGGGGAATTCCCATTCTGGAGGGCGCTCCGATTCGCCGGACCGGCGAGCGGGTCGCTCGCCTCCCCGCGGGGAATTTCCACCGAAACCAAATGCAGCGTGCCGCGGGTGTCGCTGGCCGCCATGACGCCGGCAAAGCCAGTGGCAACCACGCGCGCCCGCTGCGGCACCAGACTGACGCTGAAGGAATTGCTGCCGCCCAAATCGAACACATAGGGCACCTGGAGTTCGGGATACTGGCGGCCCTGGAAATTGAGGAGCTTGGTCGCCAACGGCCAGTTCGTATTGCTGCTGAAGGGCCAGAGGCTGACGGAGAGCGGCTCGGGGCGCGGGTTGATGAAATCCAACGTGAGCAGGGAAACATCCGCCGCGAAATTGAGCGCCGTGCCGTAGGGGAGGCGCAGGTTGAAACCACCGTTGAACTCGGAGGCCGCGCGACAATAGATCCAGTAAGCGGTGTTGCGCTTGAGCAGGGTTTCGGCGGTCAGCGGTTGCCATTGGCCCTCGGGGGTTAGTTCATACATCGCCCGCGGCTGGGCCGCGGCGGCATCATAGTGGGCGGTGGAATACCCGAAAAACATCCGGACACTCGGCGCCCCAGATTCCACGGGCAAGCCGGTGAGGTTGAAGCTGTCGGGCACCCAGGCCAGCGGACGGTAGGCCGCCTTGCCGGTTACGGAGAGGGTGACGGCGTTGGTTCCGTCAATGTGAACCAGGTAGGGCCGGTGCGACAGGATGCGGTAGAGGTTGTTGTTGAACGACTCGGTTCGGTTGGTGCGGTAATGCACGAGCCAGTCCGTCTGGTCTGGCGTGGCTTCGTTCAGCTCCTGCACGTACTGCACCGAACGATTCCGATCCCGCCAGGACCAAACGCTGGACCAGGGCAGATCGCCGAACACCTGCTGTACCGTGTTGCTGTCGGACTGGACATCGAAGTAGATGGAGTTCCAGCCTGGGACCAGCCGCAGGATTTGCGTGATGTAAGCGCCGCCCGAGGCAATCGTTTCCTGGCGGGAACGCACCCGCACCTGCACCGGCTTGCTGGAAACCGCGCCCACGGCACTGGTAACGTTCACCGTGAACACATCGCCCTCCACCACATTGGTTGCGCCCGTGCCCACCACCAGGTTGGTGCCCGTGCCCGCCAGCACCCCATTGCGTCGCCACTCACAAACCACCGCCAAAGTGCTGCTGGCCTCCACGAACAGTTCCCCCGTTTCTCCGGCATAAATCGTGGTGTTGCGCGGTGCTGTGATGATGCTCGGCAACCCATGGAACGCCAGAGTCGCGACTTCGGAAACCGTGCGCCCGCCTTCATTGGCCACCACGAGTTGGTATCCGCCCAGATCATTGGTGCCCACCGAAGCGATGCTCAACTCTGTCGTCGTCGCCCCGGCCAGGGCCGCGCCATCCTTCACCCATTGGTAAACCAGATTCCCCAAACCCGCCGCCGCACCCCGGAACACGGCGGGACCGCCGGGCACCACCAGCACATTCTCGGGATGCGAGGTAATCACCGGCGCCCCGGTCAGTTGCAAGGTGAGAATGTCCCCCAAAGCCACGCCGAACTCGTTACTGACGCTAACTGAGTAAACGCCCGCGTCCGCCGCCACCAAGTTGGTGAAAGCGAGGGTGCTGTTCGTAGCGCCCGGAAGCGCCACCGCATCCTTGAACCACCGGAACGTCAGCGGTTGATTCCCGAACACTTGCACTCCCAGCGTCGTTGCCCCACCGAGCGGGAGCAGCACGGAAGCGGGTTCGGTGACGATCAGCGGCGCGGCGCGGACCACCACCAGCGCGTCGCGGCTGACCACTTCGCCCGTGAGATTGCTCACGGTGACGACGTAAATCCCGGCAGCGGAAACATTCACGCCATAGAGGTTGAGGATGTTGGTGGTGGCCCCCGCGATCGGCTGTTCGTCTTGCCACCATTGATACGCCAGCGGTGCCGTGCCGGTGGCCGTCACCGACAGCATCAGGTCCTGGCCCACGTCCAAAGTCACATCCCCCGGCTCCTCGGTGATGGCCGGCGCATCCGCCACCAAGAGGATGGCCGGGGCACTCGTCACCCCGCCGGCCCCATTGCTCACGATGGCATCGTAGGCCCCCGAATCACCCAACCCCGCCGCCGCCAACGCCAACCGGTTGGTGTTGGCGTCAGCCAACGAGACTCCGTCCTTCCGCCATTGATAAGTCAGCGGCGGTTCGCCTGAGACCCCGATGGTGAACAGAACCGGTCGGCCACTCGCCACGATGGTGCTGGCCGGGTCCTGTGTGATCACTGGCGGGCCGGTCACCGTTACCTGGGCTAGGATCACCGTGATTTGGCCGGCGTAGTTACCGATCACCACCGAATACTGCCCGGCGTTGGTGACGGCGAGGTTCGTCAAAACCAGCGTGGGCGTTTCGGTAGTCGCAAAGGTATCGCCATCTAACCGCCAACTGTAGGTGAAGGGGCCGGTGCCAACATTCGTCACCGACAGCACAAGGCTCTGGCCACTGGCGATACGGTTGGTTTCCGGAGTATTGGTGACCGTCAGACTGGGTGGCGCAAAGACCGAGACCTGCGCAACCTGACTGGTGGCGGCGCCGTACAAATTCGTCACGGTGAGCTGGTAGGCGCCGCTGTTGGTCAACGCCGATTCCCCAATCTCCAGAGTGGCGTTGGTGAAACCGGGCAGCGTCACGCCATTCTGCGTCCAGCGGTAGGACAGCGGCTCCGTGCCCAGCACAGTCGTCTCCAAGGCAAAGCCAATCCCCAACGCCACACTCTGTCCCGCAGGCGAAGCGACGAGTTGCGGTGGCAGCACCACGGCCACCTGCGCCACGGTGCTGGTCGCCGCGCCGTAACTGTTTTGGGCGATCACCTGGTAGGCCCCGGCATCCGCGGCGGTGACGGCGGCCACACTCAAGGTCGCACTGTTGGCTCCGGCGATGGTCAGCCCGTCCTTAATCCATTGCAGACTCATCGGGGTGGTGCCAGCCAACGACACTGCCAGAGTCAGCGGGCGGCCTTGGATCACCGCCGACGACGCCGGCTGCGTGAGAATAATGGGCGGACTCATGACGCTGACCACCGCCACGCTGCTGGTGCAAACGCCGGCAAGGTTGCTGGCAACCAGGGTATAACTGCCCGCGTTGGTCAGCGCCGCGGCGGCGATGGACAGGCTCGTGCCGGTCGCGCCCGCCACGGCGGTGCCGTTATTGAACCATTGGTAGCTCATCGTCTGGCTGCCCCGGAGACTCGCGCTCAACGCAAACGTTGCGCCCACCAACACCGTTTGCCCGGCGGGCTGGGTCAGGAACACCGGTGGCGTGGCGCTCAGAGCGGCGGAATGTTCGGCCCCGGCGGTGATGGCCACGACGGCGGAGAGTCCGGCGGGCACGGTGGCCTGGCCGTATTCCGGCCACACACTCGTCACCCCCAGGTCGCCGGCTCCCCACGCGACCACGCTGCCATCCCGCTTGAGTGCGAGGGAATGTTCCCCGCCGGCGGCAATCGCCGTCACGTTGGTCAGGCCGGCGGGCACGTTGGTCTGCCCATAAGTGTTGAG
>CAIKLQ010000288.1 GCA_903828255.1 uncultured Verrucomicrobiota bacterium | reverse complement strand
CGGCGTCCCAAGGCGCGCTTAATCGCCACATAGCGTTTGAGCGAGGGGCTGAACCGACTGTGAAAGTCTTCTGGAAGCTGACGCGAAGGACGCGCCGGCCGGAGGCGAGGCAAGCGGCTGACGGCAGGAGCAGCGGCGCAGCGAAGGACGCGGCGGACGTAGCGGAGCGAGCGCGAGTGGCGTGCCGTTCCGCCCGCTCCTGCGTGGCCGCGTTCCCCCGCAGAAGTGCGCCCTGGCCATTCTGCGAGGCGATGTGCGCCGAGGCTAACCCCCCGCGCACCAGCAACGGCTGCGCCTGAGCCTGTCCACCAATCCAGCGTAGCGGCGGACCATGGTCGTGAACCTGACTCGTGCCTGGCGCACGGCGAGCCCGCGAGTTATTCGGGCTGGGAATGCAATGAGACCGAACGGTTAGAACTCCCGCCCGACGCGCGCGTGTAGCCCGGCTGCGGCGCGATAGCGACCAAGCAATACTCTTCCCAAACCAAACTCAGCCGGGCAGCGCGTAGTGAGGCGAACCGCTAGCGGCTGAGTCGGACGAAGCCGTAGCGCAACCTTTACTCTTGCTCGCTCGGCGCGAGCACTAACCTTCCGCCGAACGGCTCGGGCGCGCGCGTCGCCGAACCGTGCGACTGGATGCGTGCGCAGCAAGGCTGGCGCAGTTGTGCCAGCGCGAACACCCATTCAACTGCCGTCCAAACGCCGCTGTTGTCAACCCAACGCAGGCGCGGTTTCGCGCCGTCCCATCGCGTCATTCTCGCCGGGTGGTATCGTCGCGCTGATTTGTGCTGGTGCGTTCCGTCGCGTCATTCTCGCCGGGTGGTATCGTCGCGCTGATTTGTGCTGGTGCGTCTCGTCGCGCCATTCTCGCCGGGTGGTATCAACTGGTCAATGCCCGCGTGACGGGCAGTGGCACGGAGATGGTTTGCTTCAAATTGAACGCGCCGGATGGATTACGGGCGGGGCGCAAGCTCGAGGCCGCCCCGGAGGTGGTTGCCGCGTTGCCGCTGGGGAGTTTCGTCAGTTACAACCGCCTGAGCGGCGGAACGCTGGCGGGCCAACTGTTCTAAAACCAAGCCGCCCAGCCGTGCGCCGCGAGAATCCTCCGCAGCAATGGCCCCCGCCGGTTTGCAGTGACGCTTCCGCGGGAAGCTCCCAACAAGCCTTTGGGCACGGCGTAAATCAAATCACACTTGAAGATTGTCGCCCAACTCAAACCGTCTTCCGCGTCTAAAATAAATTCCGTTTCTTCTGCCGAACGGTTGGCGCGCTGGCTGGAGCCGATGATTACTTCTACCGGGTCTTTGCGTTGCGCCCGGTCGGGGTGAGAAATGACCACACAAGGATGCGGCTCCCGCCAGTTCGCCCCTGATGGCTGCCAAAAATAGATTTCAAACGTCTTCACGATTCAAAGGCGGGCAGGTTGCTGGCCAAACCTTGTGCCGCTTCCAGTTCCTTGGCCTCCCAGGCGGCATCATCCGGCAAGCGGTCAATCGCGGGAATCAATACCACTTTGTAATCCGTTTCCGGACGGGCCAGTTTCACCAGCCAAGTCTCCGCGTCGAGTTGTTGCACATTCACCGCCGCCCCTGGTGGGGCCGATTCGGGCATGACCAAACGCCGCCGGTTGTCTAAGGTGCGCGGTTCAATAACTTGCATGGTGGGAATGTCCCACAACTCCACAGGCTTTCAAGCACGCTTTTTCCAACTTCGACCGCACCGCCAGATTTCGACTCTCTCCCCTGGTAGCCGGAGAAATCCCGTTTTTTAGCCACTCTCCGCACGGCCCGACGCTCTAATATTGGCTAGAAGCGACGTTCCGCAAGCGGCCGCGTGACCGCTCCCGCTCATGGGTGACCCCTGCTTTGCCCTATTGCGAAGGGGCTACGGACAATTTGCGCGCCCGCCGCCGCCGCACGACCGCCACCCCGGTAAACACTGCGCCAAACACTCCCAGCGCCACATTGATCGGCTCGGGGACGGCCGTCACAGTAACGAGCGCCGACAGCCCGTACATGGCGTATTGGGTGCCGAGTGAGGTTTGCTCCCCCGCGTCGGCCCAGCCGCTAGCCGTGGCACCGGCCCGGCCATAACTGACGCCCAAGGTCTGGGATACGAGAGCGCCAGAAGGATCCCCGCGATTAGCGGCCATGTAGGTCGCCGTCTGGCCGAGGTAGGAGTAGACATCGGTCCCAGCTTGCTCGTCAAACCGCGATATGACTGCGCCATTGTAATCGAATCCAGTATAGACCCAGGTGGAGCCGCCCACCTGCTGGAGATTCCCCGAAGGATTAATTGACTGGTCAATATTCGCGGTGTGTGGGCTGCTGGGGCTGCTCCAGAAGTGACCGTTAGAAACCAGTTGCCCCGCAAGGTTGTAGATTCGGGTCGCGTTTGCCTGGGAACTGTACCGCGAGGAGTCGGTCATCGCAAGCGAGCCCGACGTTTGGCCGATCGCCTGCTAGGTGAGGGACAGGCCATTGTAAGTGATGAGGTTTAAGTTCTGGCCGTTGACAAAGCCGTCGTAGGTGGAGATGTCTGTGCTGGTGGCGGCGGTTTGCCCATAGGTGACGATGGCAACCCGAAAGGTGTCGCCCGGTTGGAGTCCCCAACTGAGCGGGTCGAGGACTACCGCAGCATGGCCCACGGCCGAAACCGCTAAAACAGCGATTAGACACAAGGCATGGCTTTTTCGCAGCTTTTTAAGCCCCGCTGGGCCAGCGCTCCATTTTCCTCGTCGCAAGCCCCGCGACCGCCCGCTTTCCGGCCCCAACCCGGCCGCCGGGGGCCGCACCTGAGCGCACTTTAAGACAGCAGCGTTCTCATTTCCAGCGGTGGCGATGAGTCCGGCCACGCGGGCCAGAGCGAGGAGGTAGTTCTTTTCCATGTTTTTTATTTTTATGTGTTTTAAGGTTTACTGGAGAGTGACGAGTTTACAGTGGATCTGAGCGCCCGGCGGGTCCGCGAACGACGTTGGAATGAGCGGTGGCCCGGTCCCACCGGAACGGAGTTGGGAAAGGGAAGAACGCGCTGGCGGAGCCGGGCGGTCTTGCGGCCCGCGGACACATCCGACCGTGGGGGAATTGCTGCCAACGCCACACGCCAGCAACCGGGCGGAGATGCGCAGGAACGACCCGCTCTGCGACCGCGAACGAGAACCAGCGTTCGGCGGTGCGGGTGGGGTGGGCAGTCGGGTGCATGATTGGGGCGCGGATTTACCTGCCGCCCCAGGTGATCCGGGCGGGGCGCGGCGTGTAGCGTTTTGTTT
>CAIKLQ010000287.1 GCA_903828255.1 uncultured Verrucomicrobiota bacterium | reverse complement strand
GCCCGTTGCCGAGGTGTCGCCCAACCGGGCCGACATCGCGTGCTTCATCGGCTTCGTCAACCGCCGCGCCACCGCGCTGCCGGAATCCGTCAATACCTGGTTGCAGGAAAATGGCTGGCGTCCCGCGGACGCGCCGGTGGCCGACGCCGACGAATTGCTCCATACGCCGTTGCCGCTCGAAAACTTCGAGTCCTTCGATCTGCTTTTCCAATGGGAGGATCGCGGCGGCGCGGGGTGGACTACGTGGCTCGGCGCGGCGGTGCGATCATTCTTCGCGCAAGGCGGCGCCCGGTGTTATGTCGTGCGCGCCGGCGACGCCTGGCAGCCGACTTCCGAAAGTCTCGTGCTCGCGGCGGACGATCAAAAATCCGGCATCGGCAAATTGATTCCCGGCAGCGTGCCGAACTTGTCGCCCGACTGCACAGCCTGGCAGGGCCTCGACGTGCTGCAAGGTTTGGAGGACGTCGCGTTTGTCTGCCTGCCCGATTTGCCCGAGTTGGTGGCCGACGCCGCGCTCGCGGCGGGCAAATTCGATTTGCCGTTGCCCCCGCCCGAAGAATTCCGCGAGTACTCGACCATCATTGCGCCCGCCAAGAACGCCAATCGCCCGCAGTTTCGCTCGCCCGCTTGCACTGCGGCGGGTTACTCAGCCTGGTTTTCCACGGTCAACAACGCCGTCGCTTTTCTGAAACAAATCCGCCGGGACGTTCAATTGATTCTCGCCGTGCCACTGCCGGCCGAAGGGAAACCGTCGCAGGGCGATCTGCTGGGCGCGTTGAGTCATAAAGATGGGTCCGGCCTCCAAACACCTTTGGCCAACGGCAGCAGCCCCGCGGGCATCGCCACCGCTTTTCTGCAACTCGTGTATCCGTGGCTCGCCACTGACAACGCGGAGTCGTTGCCGGGCGGCTGGGAGCCGCCGGACGGTGCGTTCGTCGGTATCGCCTCGCGCACGGTGGCGAAACTCGGCGCGCATCGCAGCCTCGGTCGCCAGCCGCTGCAACGGGTCAGCCGGTTTTATCCATTGCTCACGGCGCGCGACCAGCAACTCCTCACGCCCAACGGCGCAGCCCCCGCGCTCATTCACCGGGTTTCCCTGCTGGGCCAGACGCCCGACGGTCCGCGAGTGTTGTCTGATGTCACCACGAGTTTGAGTCCCGCGCATCGGCCCGCCGCCGTGGGGCGGTTGACTGCGGCGATTCTTCGCACCGCGCGCCGCCTCGGTGAGGAAGTCACGTTCGACGCCTCCGGGCCGGCGTTGTGGCGCAAACTGGAACGGCGGCTCGAAAGTCTGCTCACGCAATTCTTCCGCGCCGGCGCGCTGCTGGGCGATACCGCCGCCGCTGCCTTCTCCGTCCGCTGCGACGAAACCACCACGACCCAGAACGACCTCGACAACGGCCGCGTGATCGCCGTCGTCTCCTTTGCGCCCGCCCAACCGGTCGGCCTCATCACCGTCGTCCTCTCACTGCGCGAAGGCGCGTTGCTCGCGGCGGAGGCTCCAAACTGACTGCCATGCCGGACCTCGATCAAATCCCCGTCGGCAGTTTCCGCTTCGAGCTGGCCTTCCACGAGAACGCGCTCAAACCCGCCGGCACGGCCGAACGAACGCTGGCCGGCGGCGCGTTCGCTGAATGCACCGGCCTCGAAGCCACGATGGAGCCGCGCGTCATTCGCGAAGGCGGCTTCAACTACGGCACGCATCAGCGCGCTGGCGCAGTGAGTTTTGCCACGGTGATTCTCCGGCGCGGCACGACCGAAAATCGCGACCTCTGGAAATGGTTCGCGCTGACGACGCAGCGCGGCGGTTATGCCTATCGCCTGGATGTCGAAATCCGGCATCTCGATCTCGAAGGCAAAGTCATCCGCTCCTGGCAACTGCATCAAGCCCTGCCGGTGAAACTCAAGTCCAGTGATCTCAACTCGCGCGGCGGCGAGGTCGCCATCGAGGAACTGCATCTCGTCCACGAAGGACTTTCCCTGAAATGAACGACGCCCAACGCAACGAAAACGCCCACCTGCCAAGTGAACCTGTCTGCGTGTGCGGAGCGCCGGTCTGCGACCGGCTTTGGGCGCGTGCTCGCGTTGCTGAGGAGTCCGCGGGATGGACGACACACGCACGAAGCGGATTCCCGCTCCCCCTCCGCGGGGGAGAGGGAGAATCGCCGCCCGTCGCGTGGTCTTGTCGTCTATCCCACGAACTCCTCCGCAAGCTGGCCACAGACCGGCGCTCCTATCGCCAAGGATTGACATGAACGACGCCCAACCCAACGAAAACGCCCGCGCGCGATTCGGCATCCTCAAGGATGACTCGGGCGAACCGTCGGAGTTCATTCCGGTTGATTTCAATCCGGTCTCGCTCGAAGTCACGGTGCAGACCGAGACCAAGGCCGAGGGCGGGCAGAACGCGCAGCACGTCAGTAAGAGCAGCGCGAAGCTCAGCCTCGAATTGATTTTCGACAGCACCGACACCGGCGAAGACGTGCGCAAACGCACGCAGCGGATCGAACGCCTGCTGGTGCCCGCCGACAAGAAAACGCCGCCGCGCGTCCGGTTTGAATGGGGCGCGTTCAAGTTCGACGGCTTCGTGGATTCCTTCAAGCAGACGCTGGATTTCTTCTCGCAAAACGGCGTGCCGCTTCGCGCTGTCGTGCCGCTTTCGCTCTCCCAGCCGGAATACGTTTTCGACAAACTCGACGCGGGCCGCAACGCCGGCGTGGACAACACGCTGGACGTGTCCGGCGGCGCCCCGTCCAGTCTCGCCGCGGCCGGTGGCGATCCGGGCGCCGCGCGGCTCATTGCTTCCGCCAATGGCCTGGAAAGCCTGCGGCTCGACGCCGGTGTGTCGCTTTCGGTCGGGGGCGGAATTTCCATCGGTGCTGCCGCGGGGTTTTCCGCCGGCGCGGGCGGCGGGGCGGGCATCGGAATCGGTGGCGCGTTTGCCGGCTTGCACATCGGAGGCAGTGTCGGTGCGAGCGGCAGTTTTGATCCTAGCAAGTTGCTGGCTGCCACGACCACGCCCGCCGTGTCCGCCGGCGCGAGTTTCGATGTCAGCGGCAAGGCGTCGCTCTCCGGCGGCGCGGCATTCAAGGCAGATGTGAGCGGGGGCGTGCGATTTGACGAGGTGTAATTATGGCTGTGGTTATTGAAGAAATGACGGCGGATGTCCAAGCCCCGGCGCGCAGTGCGCCGCTGGCCCCGCGGGCGGAGGCCCAAGCCGGCGGAGCTTTTGATGCGGATAAATTGCGGCGCGAACTCGAACGCCAGGCCGAACGGCAGGCGCGTTTGCTGGCCGACTAACTTCCATGCCCGACGACCCCAACAACGCGAGAGTCTATACCGCCCGACCGACCTTCCGGCTCAACGGCACGGAGAACGAGCGCCTCGCCTCGCTGATCGTCGCGATGGACGTGACGGAGCAAACCGGCGGCCTTTCCTCGCTCGAACTGCGCCTGACCAACATCGCTTCACTTCAGGACGGCAGCGCGGAAACCGCCTTCGACGCCGGCGGCGATCTGGCGTTGGGCGCGGAACTGATTGTGGGCGCGGGCGACACGGAAGCGCCGGTGGAAATTTTTCGCGGCACGATCACGGCGCTCGAAGCGGTGTTCGACGAAGGCAACGCGCCGGAATTGGTGGTGCTCGCCGAGGATGCGTTGCAAAAAGCGCGGCTCGCCCGTCGCAGCAAAGTTTATGAGGACACGACGCTCGCCGACGTCGTCAGAACCGTCGCCGGTTTTCACGGGTGGACGCCGCAGGTCACCGGCCTCGACCAGCACATCGGCACCCAGGTGCAGATCAACGAAAGCGACCTGGCATTTCTGCGACGGTTGTTGGTCCGTGCAGACGCCGATCTGCAAATCGTCGGCACCGAACTGCACGCCTCGGCCCGGGCCGACGTGCGCCGCGGCGAACTCGAACTGGAAGTGGGCGCGCAATTGCGGCGCGTCCGCGTCATCGCCGACCTGGCGCATCAGGTGACGCAGGCCACCGTGAAAGGTTGGGACGTGGCGAATGGTTCCGCGCTGGACGCGGACGGCCAGGATAACGCCCTCGGCCCCGGCGCGGGGCAGAAGGGCGGCGAGATTCTTCAAGGTAGTTTCGGCGAGCGCAAACACCACACCGGCCATCTCGCGGCGTTTGATCAGTCCGAAGTGACGGCGCTGGCGAACTCAGTGCGCAACGGGCGCGCGCGGCGGTTCGTTCGCGCGATCGGCACCACCGAGGGCAACCCGGCGTTGCGCGTCGGCACGCAGGTCAAACTTACCGGCTTGCCGCAATGGTTCGCGAACACTTACTACGTCGTCAAAGCGCGGCATCTCTTCGATCTCAAGGAAGGTTACCGCACGGAATTTGAGGGCGAATGCGCCTGGCTGGGGAGACAATCATGACGCACTCCGCAACGCCATTTGAGATTCCGCCCGACCTGCTGCGCGGCTGTCACCTCGCGCAAGTCACGTCCGTTCAGGACCCCGACAGTCTCGGCCGCGTGAAGGTGAAAATGCTCACGCTCGACGGCGAGGGGCAGGCGGAAATTTGGGCGCGGGTCGCCGTGCCGTTTGCCGGCGCAAATCGCGGGGCGTTCTTTTTGCCGGATGTGGGCGACGAAGTGCTGGTGGCGTTTCTTTCGGCGGATTCGCGGTTTCCCATCGTGCTCGGCGGCCTGTGGAACGGCGGCGCGCAACCGCCGGAACAATTCGGCGGCGACCGCGCGGATCGCTGGACGATCACCGGCAAGGCCGGCACGCGCATCGCCATCGTCGAGGAATCGAGCGGATCGGCGAAGATTCAGTTCACCACTCCGAACGGCGTCAGCGGGACGCTCACCGACGAGAGCGGCGGCAGCATCAAGTTCACCGACACCGCGGGCACCAGCATCACGATTGACACGCAGGGCATCGCGCTCGAGACGCCCTCCAAAGTCAGCGTCCAGGCCGGCACAGTCGAAGTCAACGCCGGCAAAGTCAGCGTCTCCGCCGGCATGGTGAAGGTGGATGCCGCCATGTCGAAATTTTCCGGCGTCGTGCAGTGCGACACCCTCATCGCCACGTCGGTCGTGGCTACCACCTACACCCCCGGAGCCGGCAACGTATGGTAGCCCTCGATAATCTCTGCAAAGACGAACACGCCGTCGTGCTCCACGGCGCGTGGCCGGTGGACAGCAAACGCCCCGGCCCGGCGATCTTGGTGCGCAAGGACGAGGATTTTCTGCCGGCAACGCTTGCGGAACTGGCGGGCGCGAATCCCGCCGCCGTCGTCACCGCACATCGGCCGGAGGCGGTGGACAACACGCTGACACTTTACCAGCCGGTCCATCGCGTGTTCAACCTGACGCTCGTGGAAGCGCATTGCGAGTCGTTCATGCTGCCGCGGCTTGATCCGCGCAAGATTGAATCTGCCGGCCTCGTCGTCCGCAGGCTTCGGAGGTCAGAGGACGGAAGTCAGAGGTCAGAGGACAGAGGTCAGAAGGCAGAAATCCGACCTCCGACCTCTGACCTCCGCTCTCCGACCTACGACGGCTGGTGTTCCGCCAACGGCCAGTTGATCGGCTGGGTCTCGCTGGGCGACCGCTCGAATCCGCTGCACGACCGCGATCCCGATCCCGTGCGCCGCACGAACAGCCGCCTGACCAGCGATCCTAGTTTCGACGCGGAGTTTCGCGGTCCGACGGATGCGACGGCGGAAATCTCCACCAGCCTTTTCACCGCGCCGCCGGACACAGCCAAAGCCACGACGCGCACCCTGCTTTACGGCGTCATTCCCGTCACGAGCGCCGGGCGGGTGGACTTGCCGCCGAAAGGCGACGAACCGTCGCGCGCCGTTTGGGAAAAACATCTATCACTGCTGCTGCGCGCCTCGGCGTCGCCGCGCGATCTCTGGGCCAGCGCCGGAAGTCAGGAAACGCTGGCGCGCAAGGACCTCACCGATTTTCCCATCCGCAAGGATCCCGAGGATCAAACCGCCGCGGAACTGAAAGCCGACCCCGCGCCGATCCAGCCTGGGCCAACGCGCTTCGTGCTGCTCGTCCGCCAACTGGCCCAGGAATTCAGCCTGCTCCGCCCGCTGAATTCCAGCACGCGCGACAAGCTGATCGCGGAGTTGAACCGGTTGCAACTCCCGCTGGTCAACGGCGACAAGAAACCCGCCGGCGATTATCTGCTGGCCGCCGCGCGGTTTTACTTCGAGACCAACGACGACGTTTCCAATCTTCCGCGACCGAAGAGCTGGCCGGCGTTGCCCGCCAATCCGAACGCGGACAATCTCTACAACCTGCTCCGCCAAATGTCCGGCGAAGTGACCGCCAGTTTCGGTTCCTCGCTCACCCGCCCGGGCCGCTTCGACGATCCCGACGACCGTTACGTGGTGCGCGCTTTCATCCGCGTCAAATGCCCGAAAGGCTGTCCGCCGCGCCTGGTCTGGAGCGAATACAGCGAGGAGTTTCGCATCGCGCCGTGGTTCGAGCCGGGGCCGATTTCGCCCGCGCCGATACAACTGCCCGATCCGTTCGATCCGAATTTTCGCAAGTCTGCCAAGCCCGGCGTCACGTTCGTCGTGCCCCAGTCGCTGGCGAAGTTTCTCAACCAGGACCCGAAGAATTTTCTCACCGGCAAGCCGGGGCCGGGCACCGATCTGGGCCTCAGTTGGATTTGCGGATTCAGCATTCCGATCATCACCATCTGCGCGTTCATCGTGCTGAACATCATCCTGAATTTGCTGAACATCGTTTTCCACTGGCTGCCGTTTGTGAAAATTTGCATCCCGTTTCCGACCAAAGTTAAGAAATGATTTCGCCTCCACCCATTGGCTGGCCGCTGCTGCCGTTGCCGGATTCCGCCGGGCAACTCGGCTGGCCCACGCTCGAACGCAGCGTCGCCGATCAGATTCGCGTCATCCTGCTGACGCGGCCCGGCGAACAACTCCGCCGCCCCGGTTTCGGCGCGGGGCTGGAAAATTTTCTGCACGAACCCAACACGCTCAACACGCGCCGCCGCATCCAGGACCTCATCACTTCGTCGCTCACCCGCTGGGAAAAGCGGCTGCTACTCGACGACGTGGCGGTGAACGAAGTGCCCGGCGAACCGGCGCGCGTCCGCGTGGAAATTGCCTATCGCCTCCGCCGCACCGGCGCCGCCGGCCGCACCGGAATCACCCTCGACCTCGGAGCCTGACACCATGCCCATCCCCGTCCCCAAACTCGATGACCGTTCCTACCAGGACCTCGTGGACGAAATGCTGGCCCGCCTGCCGGCGCACACGCCCGAGTGGACCAATCCCGCGCCGGGCGATCCGGGCCGCACGCTCATCGAACTGTTCGCCTGGCTCGGCGACGCGCTGCTCTATCGCATCAACCTCATTCCCGAACGTCAGAAGCTGGCGTTCCTGCGGTTGCTCGGAATCCAAATGCGACCCGCCACCGCCGCCCGCGCGCTGGTGGCGCTGGCGATTGACGATCCCACGAAAACCGCCGCGCAACCGCTGCCACCGCTTACCGCATTGAAAGGCGCGCGGCCGTTCGAGACGCTCGCGGAAGTCACGGCGCTGCCGATCGTCGCCGAAATTTTCTGCAAACGCCCGCTCACGCCGGAGGAAGTCACGCTGACGGCGACGAAAGTGGCCGAGTTGCAGCGGCTTTATCCGGGCGCCGCCGGCAAACGCGCCGTGCCCTACATCACCACACCCGTCTTCGCCAAAGGCCGTCCTTTTAGTGGCACAGGCGTCCCGCCTGTGCGGCTCGCGCCGGCGGGTTTTGATTTAATCAGCGGAGCAGTGGACCACGCGCTGTGGTTCGCGCTGCTCGCGCCCGAGACGGACGCGCCGCAACTGGACGATCTCCGCGCCACGCTCGGCCTCAGCGCCTCCGGCGGCCCGCAGTATTTGAATCTCGGTTTTTCCCCCGCGATCGCGATGCCGAAGTTCGACGACAACGCCGGATCGCCGGTGCCGGTGCGTTACGTGGTCGAACTCACCGCGTCCGATCCCACCGACGCCAAGGGCGTCCTTTACCGCCCGCTGACGGTCGCCAGCGACACTTCCAACGGCCTGACCACTGACGGCGTGATCCGGCTGGTTCTGCCGGGGAAGGAGTCTTTCTTTGCGCCGACGAACGACGTTCGCACCAACACCGACGCGGGCACGGGCGATTCTCCGCCGCGGCTGGATGATCCCAAAAAAGCGGCGCGGCTGATCGCGTGGTTACGGTTACGGCCCACCGAAAACCTCGGCTCGCTCACCCTCAACTGGGCCGGCATCAACGTCGTCGAGACAGATCAACGCGAAAGCCGGAACGGAATCATCGTCGCGCAGGCCAGCGGCCAGCCCGATCTCGAAGTGAAATTGCCAAACGGGAACATCGAGGAAGCGACCTTCGAGTTGCAGATCGAGGAAAGCGGACGCGGCTTCGTGCCTTGGCAGCGCATCGCGGATCTTGCGCTGGCGACGCCGCAGCAACGGGTGTTTGAATTCGATCCCGAAGCTGGCACCGTGAAGTTCGGCGACGGCGTGCGCGGAAAAATTCCCACCGCCGGCGCGCGAATCCGCGTCCAAACGATGCGCACCGGTGGCGGCGACGTCGGCAACGTGGCGGCTGGCTCCGTCACCGGGGTCGCGACCACGATGCTGGGGATGTTGCGATTGAAAGCGGTTCAACCGCTCCCGGCCAAAGGCGGCCAGGACGCCGAGACGCTCGACGACGCACTGAAGCGAATTCCCGCCGTGTTCCGGCACCGCGATCGCGTCGTCACGGCGGACGACTACAAGGAAATTGCGCGGACCACGCCCGGCGTGCGCGTCGGACGCGTCGAGGTGCTGCCGCGGTTCAAGCCGCAACAGCGTCGTTCCGATGTGCCGGGCGTTGTTTCCGTCATGGCCTTGCCGGCGCGCGACGGAATCGAAGCGCCCTATCCGAACGTGGACCGGCCCTTTCGCGAGCGGGTGTATCAATTTCTCGAAGCGCGCAAACCGCTCGGCGTGGAGCTTTACGTCATCGGCTGCGAATACGTGCCCATCGGTCTGGCGGTTGGCATTGTCAATCCCGGGGGCAGCGAAGCCGTCAACACGGCGGTGAAAGAGGCGTTGCAAAAGTATCTGTTCGCGCTGCCGCCTTACGGCCCGCAGGCTTGCGGTTGGCCGCTCGGCGGCGCGGTCAAGGCGCGTGAACTGGAGGTGGTCGTCTCGCGCGTCGGGGGCGTCGAAGGCGTTCACGGCCCGAACCTATTCCTTCGGCAACCGGATGGCTCATGGAAACTGGTGCCGGACGCCCACGACAACGCGCAGATTTTGCTGCAACCGTGGCAATTGCCGGAACTCGCCGCAGTGGTGGTCGCGGAAGGTGAGGCCCCGACGGAATTGAAAACGGTCGCGCCCGCTACGGCGGAGGGCTTCGCCATCCCGCTGGTGCCGGAGGTTTGCTGATGGACGCCAACCAACAACAATTCTGGCTCGTGCGCGGCGGCGCAGACTGGTCGCCGCAGGACGCGGCGCGGGATTTTCTCGCGCTGACGCCGGAGTCGTTGGAACTGGCGAGCCGCTCGGATGCGCAGACTTATCCGGAAGCCGCGGACCAGGCCGAAGCGCGCTTGCAGCGGGTGCCGTTCGCGCGCGACACCTTCGGCGGCCGGGCTTACTACGACGATGCCACGCAAGCCGTTTTCGGCACCAGCGATTTCCCCGGCGCGGCGAAGATCGCCGATCTGCCCGCGCCCGCCACCGACCTCGCGCTCGGTTTTGATGGCTGTCTTTACATCGCCACCGCGACCAGCGTGATCGTCCGCGACGTGCGGGGGCGCAATCCGTCCGTCGAGGTGAAGCTGGCGGATTTTTCTCCGTGGCGGCTGGCGGCGGACCCGAGCGGCGGAGCTTGGGTGCTGGATCGCGCGAACAAAAAACTCGCGCGCCTGG
>CAIKLQ010000286.1 GCA_903828255.1 uncultured Verrucomicrobiota bacterium | reverse complement strand
TGCGCCGAACGGTTGATGCGCCGATTCCCGTAATGGCTGGAAATCAAAATGATGTGTTCGAAGCCCAATCCATGTAGCCTTGCGACTTCCTCGACAATCAGCTTGGGGCTTTTGAACTCGTCCTGTGTTTCCACCACGTAGGATTGCATCCGGTCAAAGGATAATCGGTATCCTGCATAAGGCTCATCGACGGCCTCGGCCAGATAGGTCTTGACCCGGAATAGGAATCCGTCCGCATCGCCTAGGGAAGGATGGCTGTCACAGGGGCGCGTTGTGTAGATGACGACGGCAATTTTGCCCACCATCGGCTTGGTGTCCACGCTCAATACCAATGGGAATGCACTGGATAAGGCGAATGCGGCCCCCTTGTCTTTGTATTGGCGGTTGCCACCGTCATCCACCAGCCCTTGCATCCGCACCGGGACATCCCGCATGAGCGCGGATTCAATTGCCTGGGATGCCGCATAGACCAAGGGGTCGCCTTCGCTTGATGCTGCTTTTTTGCCTTGAGTCTGAAAGCGCAACATCAATGCCGGTATGCGCTCGCCCCTTTCCTTGGCGATCCTTTCGGTCAGGACTTGCAAAAACACATAAACCAACACCGTCAACGCCGTTGCGGCTGCGGCCCGGTATTGACTACTGTCTTCCCCTGTATTCCTAGTGTTACTTCGCCATTTTAATAATTCAGGCTCGTAACCAATATCCACGCCAGCCCCCATCCGCCAAGCCGGATGGATTGATGCCCTGGGTTTGTATGTATGGGGTAATTCGCTTTGCTCCACGCGAATCGGTATCCAAGTGATGTTCAGCATCGCTTTGGGTGGCGGCCGCAAGACCCGGACACTCGCCGACTGGTCTTCACACATGGCCAGCATTCTTTCATGCAACCGGGTCTTAACCCGTACCGAAAATAACGAACTCGGCACTTCATCCGGCTGCCGGGCAATTTTGATGTATTTAAACCATTCGATATTTTCGGTTTGACCATCGCCGGACTTGACCAGCGGGTCACGCGGCTTGCCTCTTGTGCGCTCGATGGCCGCCCAATCGACAATGTCTCGCTGGACCACGAGGTATAAATCGTCCACGGAGCGCTGGGCATGTGCAATCACGTTGTGGGATTTCTTCCGCAGCAAATCCACCAAGACCTTACTGAAACCTTTGACCCCAAGACTCCACGAGGCTAGGTCGTCGAGCAGTGCAGCCAAGCCGACTTTTCCTTGTGCGTTGAGCCGATTCGCCAAGGCTTCCGCTTCGGCTTGCAGATTCTCCAGCACGACTGACGGGTTTAGCACCAGCCAGAGGAACGCGGTTTCGGTCAAACTACGGCGCAATCGAAATCGCGGAATGGCTTCCTGTTCAGTGCCCAGAAGCGTCTCACGCAAACGGGATAGCCTAGCGTCAAAGGCGGCAAGGTTTTCTGTGCGCGGATCCCTGCCGTTCACCCTGAACCGATAGCTGACTTCGCGGACTACGCAAACCCCAAGCGTGGAGGGATTGACGCGCCGGGACTCGAACAATTGGGTATTCCATTCGGCCCAAACTGGAAGGCAATGGTAAAACATCGCTTTGACCAATTCGTCGGACACC
>CAIKLQ010000285.1 GCA_903828255.1 uncultured Verrucomicrobiota bacterium | reverse complement strand
GTCATGGCCGACCGGCAAAGACACGGTTCTCGCTCCGCTGCGAGCCTGAGTCTTTGCCTTGCGCTCCTCCAGACGCACAATGGGCTGTTATGTTCACTCCCGCACCGGGCTCCTGCCGCAGGCGCAACTCAGGCCGGCGCGATCGAACATAACACCCATTGTGTCGTCCGGGGGAGCACGGTGCATCGGCCACGCCAGCCCGTTCCGGCGCGGGGGCATTAAGTGCGCGGGGCGAAGCGGGGCTAGGAGTCTGGCTCGCGCCGCGCGAGGGAGGTAATTGGTTCACGAGGTTGCCCGCCGCGCCGACCGCGCCGGGCAAGTTTTCAGGTCTGTTTTTTTCCTGCCCCGCTAGGGCGTTTTCTTCCATCGCTCAGCTTCGCCGGCAACTGATTCAGTTCGCCACGCCACCCGTCGCGCCAGCCCACCGCCAAGGTGGGCTGTCAAGCCCGGTGCGGTGCTCACAGTCAACCAGGACGCGCCCGCGTGCCAGTTGCCGCCGCCGCCAATGGTGAGAGCGATGGACAGAATACGCACAGCCGCGCAGAGCAGAAAAAAAAAGACCATGAAAACAATTCTACAAAATAACGACGAGAGCTTCCGGTCCAGATCCGCACAGTGGCGCAGGGAAGCGAAAACCACCGCAACCGCAGCAGTCCACGCAGTCAGCCCCCTCCACCCGCCACTCCTCGAATGCCCCGGCGTTCTGCGCGCCACGCAGCGAGCGGCCATCCAATGCGCCGAGGAGCGAGACCAAGCGCAAGAGGCGTTGCGGGAGTTTGCAACCTGCATCCTCATTGAGGCTAACGCAGGTCGCCCCGCTTGGGGTTTCCGCAATTACGCGGCAAACCTGGCCGCGGCCGTCCTGTTAAGGACGCCCACCCGGGGACAATAGCCATGACAATTCTCACCGCCCACAAATACCCGTCCGCCCGCAATGGCCCGTTGTCCCACGCCGAAAAAGAAACGCGTCGGCTCTGCTACGCCATCAAATCCACCAGCAGCAGCTTGTGTGACTTCCACACCGCCGCCGCCGCCATGGCCCCACTCATCAGCGGGCCTTGCTGGCTCGTGCCGATCCCCAGCAGCACCGGCAACACCGACGCCAACACGCAGTTGGCCAGCATGATCGCGCGCCTCGTTTCCACCCCGGAAGCCCCGGTGCAAGTCGTCAAAGCCATCGCCCGGACCCAAGGCATCGCCTCGCAATGCGAACGCCACAAGCACGCCCTGGGCGCGATCAGCCGCGAGGATCATAACTTCGTGCGCACCGGCAAATATCTCACGCTCCGCCAAACCTACTTCGTGGACAACGTGACCACCAGCGGCCACACGTTGGAAGCCGCCCGCATGGCGCTGGGCTGCGGCACGGGACTGGTGTTCGCCGACGCCGCCAGCGGCTACACCCAACGCCAAGCCAGCTTTTTCTAAAACCCCTTGCGCCGGGCACACCCACACGGCCACGCCGTTACGCGGCCCATACAAGGCCAGCGGTGGGACGCCCGGCGCCCTTTCCGTCGCGCCGCAAAGTCGGCGGGCCATCCGCCTCCCGCGCACCGTCGCGCCGCAACGCACACGCTCGCGCCGCAAAGTCGGCGGGCAAGCCACCTCCTCACCGCCAGGGCAATTTAGTGGGAACGATTTGGGGCGTCGCGTCCGCCCCAATCCCCGACGCCAGAGAGGCCCGCCCCTCTGGACTTCCACCCCGGACGCGCGCCAAAGACCGGGCACACTATGGCGTTGCAGGACCCCGCCACAGTTTAGCCCCATGCGGCGACTCAAAAGCCGTCGCCGAGCGCGCGG
>CAIKLQ010000284.1 GCA_903828255.1 uncultured Verrucomicrobiota bacterium | reverse complement strand
CGTCCCGCCGAATGGCACTGGCGCAAACTGGCCAGCGCACGGAATCCCAGCCTCACGCCCATGTTCGGTGACGCCATGTGGCGCGGCGGTGCCCCCAACCATAGCGATGCGCTGCCAACCGCCAACGGACTTTGGGGCGGCGTGGGTCAGGATAATTTCCACTGGGCGATCGTTCGTCACGGGAAAGGGATCAACCTGACTTTTTTTGACGGCTCGGCTCGCAACCTGCGGACGCGCGAGCTTTGGAAGTTGCCCTGGCACACTGCTTACGACGTGGATTTCATGTACACCTACAATCGCATCCCGGCGTGGATGCCGTGACTACGACCTTCCGCAAGACTGTTTGCAAACCTCCAACCCTGCCGCCATTCGGGGCAACTCAAACGATAATTATTCGAAAACTTGCCTCCGGTTTTGCCACCCTCATGTTGGTCTTGCCAACCTTGGTGCGGGCGGCAGCGATTGTGAACCTCGATCCTGCGACCGCCAATTACAACGGCGGCGTGGTGGACGATGGCAGCGCCACCGGCAGTCAATCCGGCATCGGGCTGGCCACGGCAGCCAATGGCCTCACGTTCAATATCGAGTTCGCGCCCGTGGCGGGAGACCTGACCGGCACGGCACTGCTGATGGAGATCGGTGGCACGTCCAGCGGCACGGGTCTCTACCTCATCAACGGCGTGCCTACTTTCGTCAGCAAACAGGGGGCCGCGGACGCGCGCGTGCCGGAGTTCACGCTGCCCACCGCTGACCTGGATTTTGCGGATCAGTCCGGTGGCGTAAACAGCCTTGGGGTTGTGGCGGCGCGAAGCAGCCTCGGTGCCCTGAACCCCGGGCAACTTTACTCCGTGGCGTTGACGTGGGATCACACCAACCGCTTTCAACTTGCCGTCGAGTCTGATGGCGTGGTGACTACCAACACGTTCACGACCACCGGCACCATTGGCAACTGGCCGGGCAACAGCTCGCTTTCGGTAGGATTGTTTTCGAACAAAGGTTTCGTTGGCGGATTGGCCGGTGCGAATGCCAGCAACAATCTCGGCTCGCCCTGGGATGTGGATCTCGCCACCAGCTTTTCCGGCACGATATTGCGGGCGCTTTATTGGAATGCCAGCAGCTCGATCGTGGCTGTGACCAACGTCGGAGCGCTGACCGTCACCGCTTCTTCGGAAATACCCGGCTGGCCGCCCGCAAGCGCGATTGATAGCAATGGGGGCACCGCCTGGTCCTCGACGTCCCATGGCGCTAACTCCAACGCCACCGAGTGGCTGGCCTTGGACTATGGCAAGCGGGTTCTCATGTTTGGGGCCAGCCTCACGCCGCGTCCTGGCGGTGGCTGTTGGCCAGTGGACTACTGCATCGAGAGCACGACCAACTCGATCACATGGACCACCGTTCCCGGTATGGTCTTCACCAATCAAGTCGCTCCGCCCGTAACGATGGCACTAACGTTTAGCAATGCCATTTTCGCTCGCGGGCTGCGGTTGTACGGGACCAAGTTGAGCCCGGACGGTGGGTTGAATCATTATCTTCAGATCGCTGAGTTCAAGGCGATCCGGCCCGAGCCCTGGGCCAATCCGGCGGAGCTGCGTGGCAAGAAGGTCATTGACGCCGGACAATACACGACCCTCTTCCTAGACATGTCCGACGCACCTACTCCCAAGTATCTCGCGGATCACCCAGCGTTCCTCGCAGATCATCCTTTCGACGGCATTGCTATTCCGGTGTCGTTAGATCGCTCGTGGTGTACCAATCAGGGACTAATCACGGAATCGTATTATCCACTGCAAGAAATGGTGATGACCAGACTGTCCATGCCCTACTCCCTGGTCGCGGAGGCGATCACAGATTTGAAGCGGGCTTCCTGGGGGCACCTGACCGACAACTTCCTCTGGTATGGCGTGAGGGACGGCACGCGCGGCGGCGATTTCGACAGCCGCTATCCGGTGGCACCCGACAGTTCGAACGATTGGGCGATCGTGACGCAGAACGCTGCGTTGTGCGCCCGTATTTGCCGCGAGGCGGGCCTCAAGGGTTTCATGATGGACACGGAACAGTATTCAACCTACGCCAGCGGCGAACTCTATCCGTTTGGCAAAGGCACGCCGGAAGTGTGGCGTGTGCGCGGTCAGCAATGGATTCAGGCGGTGCAATCGGAATTTCCCGCGATCAAGATCATGCCGTTCTTTTCCTGGGGGCCGGAATCGCAGCCGGGCGGTTGGGCGGGGTATGAGAACCTGCGTCACTTCATGAACGGCATCCTGGGCGGCATCCAATCGCCCGCGCGGCTGATTCATGGCTGGGAAGACACTTTCTGGTACGGCGGCAGGCGCATTCTATTCGATCAAGGCGGAATCATATTGAATTACCCGGGCGACCGAGCGGCCTTCTTACAGGCGCGCAACGACATCAAAAACGTCTGGCGCAATTACAGCGACAATCCTGCCAAATACGACCAGTTCGTCGAGGCCGGCATGGCCGCTTGGGTCGAGAGTGATCCTTACAACCTCTGGGACGGCCTCCCCAGCGGCTACATGATTGAGCTGCCCTGGTCTAACCTTCCCTACACGCTGGCCCACAGCGACGGCTACGTTTGGGTTTGGTCCGCGCATTCCTACTATCCGGTAACCCCGCAGGTGCTCAATCCGTTCCTGGCTTCGATTGCCAACCGGACCTTCAATACCGGCAACGAACCGGCGGCGACCTTCATCGAAAACTTCCAAACGGACCCGATGCGACGAGGCTGGCACTTTGACTTCGACATGCTGGCCATCGGGCGCGAGTTGCACGGAGAGCCCTTCCTCCCGGTCATGAATCAGGACTCCATCGCGTACAACTGGGACTCAACCAACCAGGCCGTGCGAATTAGGAGCGCGTGGAATACGGGTTTGAATGGAGAAAAAGCCGGCACTTACGCCGAGCAGCGCCGGCGCTACGTGCATCCGGTTCAGCCGCTGGCGCGGTCTAACAGCTTTTATGCGGAGTTCGATTTCACGGTGCAGAACTTCGGCTCGGACCCGACGAACCCGATTGTGATCGGCTTGTTCAACAGCGACTCACTTGTCACCACCCAATCCATCACCCTGCGCATCGCGAGTGCCACGAGTGCTTCCGTGGCTGTGGCAGGCGATGGATCGCCGTGGATCACCAACCTGACCCTCTCGAACAGTCTGGCCACCGCGAAGACCTACCGGATCAGCTTCGATCAGAATGGCGTTGCCGGCACGTTTCACGCCGTGTTGAAAGACACGTCCGATGGGTCAATCGCCGGTGAAACGGGCGGCAGCTTGCCGGGCAGTGTCGGGCAGTTCGCGTTGGATGAAGCCGGCATCGCCCAGTGGGATGCCGGCATTACCGCCACCCCCCCGGCGCAGTCGCACGAGTATCTGCTGAAACGCGCCGCGCTGTTCCCGCCGGCGGCAGTGCTGAGTTTTGGCACGGCGCAACCGCTCACCGGCAGCGGACTGCAATTCGCGCTGCAAGGGTTGCCGGGACAAACCTATCGGATCGAATCCTCCACCAATCTGCTCAACTGGACCGTGGCCGGTAACGTGATTGGCACCAATTCCCCTGTGCTGTTCCTTGATGCCGACGCTACCAATCACTCATGCCGATTCTATCGTGCGGTAACCACCATGCCATGAGTGGAAAATGTGATCGCAACCGACTATACTATACTCGAATCATGAAATCTCCTTTGCCCTACATCGCAGCTCTGACTCTGGCTATGCCCGCGGTCCTGTCGGCGGCAGTGCTCGTCAATCTCAGTCCTGCGACCGCCAATTACAAAGGCGGCGTGGTGGACGACGGCAGCACCACGGGCAGCCAGTCCGGCATCGGGCTGGCCACGGCAGCCAATGGCCTCACGTTCAATATTGAGTTCGCTCCAATTGCGGGAGACCTCACTGGCACGGTGCTGCTGATGGAGATCGGTGGCACATCCAGCGGCACGGGGCTCTACCTCATCAACGGCGTGGCCACGTTCGTCAGCAAACAGGGGACCGCGGACGCCCGCGTGCCGGAGTTCACGCTGCCCACCGCTGACCTGGATTTTGCGGATCAGTCTGGTGGCGTAAACAGCCTGGGGGTTGTGGCGGCGCAAAGCAGCCTTGGCGCCCTGAACGCCGGGCAACTTTACTCCGTGGCGTTGACGTGGGATCACACCAACCGATTCCAACTTGCCGTCGAGTCCGATGGCGTGGTGACTACCAACACATTCACGACCACCGGCACCATTGGAAACTGGCCGGGTAACAGCTCACTTTCGGTGGGTCTGTTTTCCAACAAAGGTTTCGTTGGCGGATTGGCCGGCGCGAATGCTGGCAACAATCTCGGCTCGCCCTGGGATGTGGATCTCGCCACCAGCTTTTCCGGCACGATATTGCGGGCGCTTTATTGGAATGCCAGCAGCTCGATCGTGGCTGTGACCAATGGCGGAGCGTTGACCGTCACCGCTTCTTCGGAAATACCCGGTTGGTCGCCCGCAAGTGCGATTGATAGCAATGGGGGCACCGCCTGGTCCTCGACGTCCCATGGCGCTAACTCCAACGCCACCGAGTGGCTGGCCTTGGACTATGGTAAGCCGGTTCTCATGTTTGGGGCCAGCCTCACGCCGCGGCCTGGCGGCGCGTGTTGGCCAGTGGACTACCGGATCGAGAGCACGACCAACTCGATCACATGGACCACCGTTCCCGGTATGGTCTTCACCAATCAAGTCGCTCCGCCCGTAACGATGGCACTAACGTTTAGTAATGCCATTTTCGCCCGAGGGCTGCGTTTGTATGCCACCAAGTTGAACACGGACGGCGTTAATCATTATCTCCAGATCGCCGAGTTCAAGGCGATCCTGCCCGAACTTTGGGCCTCGCCCGCTGAATTGCGGGGCAAAAAAGTCATCGGCTCGGGCATGTACACGGGGGGCGATCCCAACGATCCTGAGTCGCCCTCGCCAAAATTCCTAGCGAACAATCCCGATTACCTGGCCAACCATCCGTTCGACGGCGTTTCGATCCAGGTGCCGGTGGATCAGGCGTGGTGCACCAACAATGGTCTGCTGAGCCAACCGGCCTACGGGTTGAACCAGATTACGATGACCCGGCTGGCCATCCCCTATTCGGCAGTGCAGGCAGCGGTCGCCGATTTGCAGCGGGTTTCGTGGGGGCATTTGACCGACAACTTCCTCTGGTACGGCCTGTGGGACGTCACGAGCTGGGGCGATGAGGACACGAGGAATCCGGTGGACCCGAACAGCACGAACGACTGGGCAAAAGTGGCCCAAAACGCGGCGTTGTGCGCGCGGATTTGCCGCGAGGCGAACCTCAAGGGGTTCATGATGGACACCGAACAGTATTCCACTTATGCGAGCGGGGAGCCGTATCCCTTCGGCAAGGGCACGCCCGAGGTGTGGCGCGAGCGCGGCCAGCAATGGATTCAGGCCGTCCAGGCGGAGTTCCCGGCCGTCAAAATCATTCTTTTTTTTGCCTGGGGACCGGAAACGCAACCGGGAGGTTGGACGGGATACGAGAACTTGCGCCATTTCTTGAACGGAATCCTCGACAGCATCCAAGCGCCCGCGAAGCTGACCCATTGTTATGAAATGACTTTCTGGTACGGCGGCCAGCGCGACATGACCGGAGGGGTCTACATGCATTACCCGGGCGACCGCGCCGCCTATGCCCAAGCCCGCAACGACATCAAGAACGTCTGGCGCAATTACAGCGACAACCCGGCCAAGTACGACCAGTTCCTAGAGGCAGGCATGGCGGCCTGGGTTGAAAGCGATCCCTACAACCTCACCCCCGGCTGGCCCAGCGGTTTTCAGGTTCAACCCCCGTGGTCCAACCTGCCGTACGCCCTGGCCCACAGCGACAGCTACGTCTGGGTATGGTCCGAACACACCAGCTACCCCAGGACCAAGGCCGTGCTCAACCCGTTCCTGGCCTCGATCGCCAACCGGACGTTCAACACCGGCCAGGAACAGGCGGCGGCCTTCACCGAGACCTTCCAGTCCGACCCGCTGAATCGCGGCTGGTATTTCGACTTCGACATGCTGGGCATCGGACAATGGCCGGAAGCGGATTATGGCGCACCCTTCTGTCCTCCCATGAATCCGACATCCATCGCGTATAACTGGGATCCGACCAATCAGGCTGTGCGGGTCCGGAGCGCGTGGAAGACAGGCGAGCTGGGGGAGCAGACCGGCGCGTTCGCTTCGCAGCGCCGCCGCTATGTCCGCCCACTGCAACCGCTGACCCGGAGCAACAGCTTCCACGCCGAGTTCGATTTCCAGGTCGAGAGCTTCGGCACGGACCCGGCGAACCCGATCCTGCTCGGCCTGTTCAACAGCAGCTCGCTCGTCACAAACCAATCCATCACGCTGCGCCTGGACAGCCCCACGGCCGCCGCCGTGACCGTCGCCGGCGACGGCTTGCCTTGGGCATCCGCGCTGTCCCTCTCGCACACCCTGACGACCACTAGGACTTACCGCATCAGCTTCAGCTACAACGGCACCACCGCCAGCCTGCAAGCCTTACTGACGGACACCTCCGACTCATCGGTTGTCGGGCAAGTGAGCGGAGCCGTGCCCGCCAACGCCGGCCAGTTCCAACTCGACGAAGCCGGCATCGCGCAATGGGACGCCAGTTTCATCAGCACTGCGCCGGCGCAGTCGCATCAATACCTCCTGAAACGCGCCGCCCTCTTCCCGCCCGCGCCTATCCTGAGCCTCGCCTCCACGCACCCGCTCGGCACAAATGGTTTCCAATTCGCCCTGCAAGGACTGCCGGGACAAACCTACCAGATCGAAACCTCCACCAACCTGCTGAACTGGTCCACTGTCGGTAGCGTCGCCGCCACCAACGCACCGGTGCTCTTCCTCGATGTGGCGGCCACGAGCTATATCCGCCGCTTCTATCGCGCCGTCACGCCGTAGCGTCCCCAAAAAACGTCTAAACCCAGTCATGAAGCTCTCCCTCCTAATTCTTCTCGCCAGCGGGCTTCTCTGCCTGCTGACCTCGCCAGCCCAATGCTCCACCCCTGTCGCGGCATGGGATTTCACGCAAGGGATTCAGCGCTGGACCACGAACGATCTGATCAGCAGTGCCCGCATCACGCCCGAGGGGTTGGTGCTGGAAGTCGAGGCTCCCGATCCTAACCTGACCGGACCGCCCGTGGACTACCCAGCCGGGCAGTTCGTGCTCGTGACGCTGCGAATGCGCTCCACGGGGGATCCGCTTGCCCAGCTCTATTACGGCGCAACGTTTTCGGAGAAACACAGCCGTGGCTTTGTCGTCAAGAACGATGGCCAGTGGCACGAATACCTCATCCCGCTCCCACCACTCGGACCTGGCTTCCGGCTCCGGCTCGACCCCAGCCACCGGGCAGGCCAGGTTGCTCTGGCGTGGATTCGTGCCGAAGCCAATCCCGAACCGCTGAGTGAACTCTGGGCCAGCCCACGGGAACTGCGCGGAAAGAAATTCATTGGGAGCGGACTCTTCGGCACACACGGAGGGGACACAGCG
>CAIKLQ010000283.1 GCA_903828255.1 uncultured Verrucomicrobiota bacterium | reverse complement strand
GTGGCCTTCGCGGATGGACTTAAACCAGTCGGCTTTGTGGTTCATGTTGAAATCCACGTATTCGGCGGTGCGATAAACCTCCTTCCCTCCGGGCGGCAGCTTGAAGTTGACCGCCTCGGGATTCGCGGGCTTGTAGCCGCCCTCCCATTCCAGCACGAGATGGCCGTGCTCGCCCCAGAAAACATTCCCAAATTCAAGCTGGCCGACTTTGTTGCCCGGCTGGCCCCATTCCAGCGTCCAGTCGGGGTTCTTGAACTGATAGACGACGTGCATGTCAATCGCCGTGTCCCACAGACCCTTCGTCGGCAACGTGCCCGTCGCCTCGACTGTGTAAGAAGTCTGGTGGTCCGCGTTCATGCACCAGAGGACGGTGCTGAACTGGTGCGCGCCGCGATCGCGAATCTGTCCGCCGCCAGATTCCATGAGCCAGCGGAACGTGCCGGGAAGGTAGCGCTTGTTGTAAGGCCGCCACGGCAGCGGGCCGAGCCACAAATCCCAATCGAGCCACGCCGGCGGCTCGCTGTCCGGCACGGGATCGGTGTCCGCCGGACTCGCGTAATGCCAGCACGTCACCTTGTTCACCTTGCCGACGATGCCGTTGCGCACGGCGCGGCAGGTTTGCCACGCGCCCAACGAGGTGCGCGCCTGCGCGCCGACCTGCACCGACACGTTGGCGGCGCGGGCGGCGTTCACCATCGCCTGGCCGTCGCGCACGGTGACGGACGCGGGTTTCTCGACATAGACGTGTTTGCCGGTCTGACAGGCGTGAACCGTTTGCACCGCGTGCCAGTGATCCGGCGTGGCAATGAACACGGCGTCAACGTCCTTTCGTTCGAGAATGTAGCGGTAGTCGCGATACGGCGTCACGCCCACGCCAGTGTTGTTCACGGCAGCTTCCAGCCGGTTTTCGTCGGCATCGCACACGGCGGCGATCCGCACTTTGTCCTCCTTCTGAAAGCGCAGCATGTTGTTCAAATGTGTCATGCCCATGCCGCCCACGCCAATGTGCGCCACGGTGATTTTTTGATTCGCCCCGAGCCGTCCGGCAGCGCCGAAAACTCCGGACGGCAGGATCTGGAACGCGCCCGCCGCCAGCGCGGTCGCGCGCAGGAATTGACGACGGGTGACGGGATGACCGGAGGCGCGGCGAGGAGAACACCAGACTGAGGACGAATTTCTCATGCGTCAGTTGTGGCAATACCAGCGGCATAGAACAAGAAGTTTTTCACGCGGCAATCGCCGGTGAGCGCTCCTCGCAGACGAGCGGAGACAGGGACTGTCAGGTTCGGGATAACTACCTTTCGGAATCCCTGGTAATCTGGTCGGCTTTCTCGGGCCGCAGTCCACCGAACAATGAGAGCGCGAACCGCGGGATAAACCGGGGCAGTTTCATGCGGATAAACGCCAGCATCTTCGCGGCGTCGGCGTTGCTCAAGATGATGGGCCGCTTAATGCATTCGCACGGATTGACCGCGAGCCAGCCCTTCCGCACGGCGAACGAGAACAGAGTCGAGAGGCGATTGATGGCGGACAGGCGAGTTTCCACGGCGATACGGCTCGCAAAATGGTTTTCGATTTCATCCACCGTGATTGTCGCCAGCGACCGATGATCTTGACCGCGGAACCAATCGTCTAGGACTTGCCGCAGGTTGGTGACGTAAGCGGGCCGCTTGTTGCCGCTCGTCTTGCTGGCGATCATCGCCTGCAGGATGGTCATGCGGCTCGTGGTCGTCAGGTGCTGGACCTGCCGGTACGCGGACCACACCTCCCCCCAGCGTTAGGCCTGCGGTTCGGATTTCGGCGAGGACGCCAGCGACCGTCAACCGCTCGTGCGGCTCAAGGTTTGTCCACTTCCGGCCAAGTGCGTCCGCGTCTTTCCGGGCAAGTTTCAGGCGGCGCCGACATCTTGCGCCGGGTGACGCCGGGGTTCTGCCAACTCAAAAGTCACTATCTGTTTGCGCATCACTTTTGCCGTCCGGCGCGTGGCCACGAGAAGGGGGTGGTGGAGGGGCAGGTGAAATTTACCCGGCTGGACTACTTTGTGCCGGTGCCGCAGGTGCGGGATTTGGCGGAACTCAATGCGCGGTTGCGCACGCAATGTGCGGCGGATCGGGACCGGCGGTTGCGGGGTCAGGCGGGGACGAAGGCGGAGTTGCTCACTGGGGATCAGGCGGCGTTTCTGGCGGTGCCGAGCAGTCCGTTTGCGGCCTGCCGGCAACAGTCCACGAC
>CAIKLQ010000282.1 GCA_903828255.1 uncultured Verrucomicrobiota bacterium | reverse complement strand
TGGCTCAATCTGCTGGCCCTGACGAATTTGTCGGCCAGCCCGTATCAGTTCCTGGATCCAGCCGGCAGCGCCCAACCCGCGCGGTTCTATCGGGCGTTCATGCAGTGACGGGCGGCGCAGCGGTAAGTTTGAGGACGTGGTGTAATCGGTGGAGCAGGCGGCGGTGCTGGCGCTGGTCTATTGAAGCACGTCCCGCCCAGTGAGCAGCGAGAGCGGTGGGGAAGAGTTATTTCCGTTTCTTCGATTCGCCGGGGGCTGGCAGCCGGCGTTCTAGTCGCAGGATGGCGTTTTCCAATTGCAGCAGGAGTTTCTCGCGCTCGTGTTGTTCGCGCTCGTTGATGCGCTGAATTTCAAAGGCGAGTTGGCGGACAGCTTCGTTCGTGTCGTGCTGTCCACGTTCCAACTTGGCGAGGTCGTCCTTGAGTTGCCGGACGTCCCGTTGCAGGAACAGCGCCTCGCGAACGAATTCAAAAAGTGGCTTGAACACGGCGGATGATGGCCCAGGTTTCGTCCAGCTTGCGGCGGCTCGACGCGCGGAGCCGCTGGATTTCGGCGTCGGTTTTCTTCATGCCTTTGCGGGCGGCAGTCATTTCCTTGACGCAATCTTCAATGGCGCGCAGATAGCCTGCATCCGACCCGCTCAAGCCGTTCGCGGTAATCGTCTTCGTTGTCATGTGCTGAGTCTAGCTGAGGGGAAGATTGATGCAACGCGGTTTTGCGCCGGGGTGCTGAACGCGGCCCGTTCAGTGAGCAGCCCGAGCGAACGGACGGGCGTTCCGAAATTCGAATCAGAGGAAAAACCCTGTTTTGTCGCCGCAGTCCGGATGATTAACCGCGACCGCACCTGAGCGGCATGTTGGAAACAACTTCGTCGCGCAATACAACCCCAATCTAGTGGAGAGCAACTGGCTCAATCTGCTGGGGCTGACGAATTTGTCGGCCAGCCCGTATCAGTTCCTGGATCCGGCCGGTAGCAGCCAACCCGCGCGGTTTTATTGGGCGTTCATGCAGTGACGGGCGGTTGAATCCAAACGCCGAAATGGAGGCGCTTTCGCTGCTGGCCGGGCGCTGACTTCTCCGGCTGCGCGCGGGTCTGTGACCCGCAGCGGCTTCAAATTGGTGGCCGGCTCCGTGAATTTCCAACCTCACTCCGCTTGCGGAACCGCTGCGGGTCACAGACCCGCGCTCCGCGGCAGCTGCGCCGATGAGTCGCCGCTTTCACTACGGAACTCAGGTTGAACGAGCCATTGCCCTCACTGCGGGGCCGCTGCGACCGGGGAGATCGGTCGCGCGCCGTTTCGGCGGAGGCCTCGCCAGGCTGCGTTTTCTACGCCGCGACGATCAGCCTCCGCCTCCGGCAATTGGCCCAAACGATTTGCAGGACATTGCGCGAAGCCTTGGTTACACTCCCGCCATCAAATATGAAAATTACCATTCGCTTGTTGAGTTTGATCGCTGGTTGCAGCCTCGGATTCCTGCTGGCTGGCTGCGGCCAGAAATCTGACGCTCCCAAACCTCCCAGCGGCGGCGGTCGCCTCTTCGGCGTTTCATTCCAAACGATGAACAATCCGTTTTTCGTGGACTTGAATGACGGCCTCCAAAAAGCCCTCGCCGCCCACGGCGACCGACTCACCACCCTGGACGCGCAGTTCAACAGCCTCAAACAGAAGAACGACATTTCCGACCTGATCCAGCAACAGCCCGCCGCGATCTTCATCAATCCGGTGAACTGGGAAGGCATCAAGGGCAGCCTGCTCGAAGCGAAGCGCAAGAACATCCCCATCATCGTCGTGGACGCGCCGGTGAGTGATCCGGACTTGGTGCTCTGCCAGGTGGCCAGCGACAACGTGGAAGCGGGCCGCCTCGCCTGCGAAGCGCTGGCGCAGCTCAAACCCAACGCCAAAGTCGTCATCCTGCACCACTCGGTGAACAAGGCGTGCATTGATCGCGTGGCTGGATTCAAAGCCGAACTGGCGAAGCATTCCGGCATGAAGTTGCTCGACACGCAGGAGGGCCGAGGCACCACCGAAGCCGCGCGCCCGGTGATGCGCGATTTGCTGGGCCGTTTCCCGGATCTCGACGCGGCATTTCCCATTAACGATCCGAGCGCGTTCGGTTGCATCTCGGCCATCGAGTCCGCCGGCAAACTAGGCCAGGTGACGGTGGTGACGGTGGACGGTTCGCGCGAAGGCGCGGCTGCGGTCTTGAGCGGAAAGCTTCATTCCACCTCCGCGCAGTTTCCGCGCGAGATTGGCCGCATCGCGGCGGAAAAGTTTTATGAGCACGCCGCCGGCAAGCCGGTGGAGAAGGACGTAAAGATTCCCGTCAAGCTGGTCACGAAGGAAAACGCCACGGAGTTTGCCCAGCCACCGAAATAAATGAGTGCCGCCGCGCTCCTCACGCTTTGTGGAATCGTGAAACGCTTCGGCGGCGTAACGGCGCTGGCGGGTGTGGACTTCGAGTTGCGGACGGGGGAGATTCACGCGCTGCTCGGCGAGAATGGCGCCGGGAAATCCACCCTCATCAAAATCCTCGGCGGCATCCACCGGCCCGATGCGGGCGAAATTCTCATCGCGGGACGCGCGGTGGAAATACGGGAGGTGCATGAAGCGGACAAACTCGGCATCCGGCTCATTCACCAGGAACTCTCGCTCGCGCCCAATCTTTCCGTGGCCGAAAACATTTTCCTCGGACGCGAGCCGGCGCGGTGGGGCTTGGTGAATCGCCGGCGCATGTTTGCCGATGCGCAGGCCCTGATCGCGGAGTTAGGTTTGCCGGAAATCGGCCCGGTGGAGGCCCGCGTCGCAGACCTCAGCGTGGCGCAGCAGCAGATGGTGGAAATTGCCCGCGCGCTCTCGACGCGGGCGCGCATTCTCATTCTCGACGAACCGACGGCCTCGCTGTCGGAAGCGGAAACCGAGGCTTTGTTCGCCAAGTTGCGCGGGCTTGCCAAGCAGGGCGTGGGCATCATTTACATCTCGCATCGGCTGGAGGAAATCCAACGGCTGGCGCAGCGCATCACGGTTTTGCGCGATGGTCGCTCCGTCAGCACGCAGGCCGCCGTGGAACTAAATCAGGGTGAGTTGATCCGCCTGATGGTGGGCCGCGATCTCAAAGCGCACTACCCGCGGCCGCCGTGGAAACCAGGCTCCACCGCTTTGACCGTCCGGAATCTGCGCAACGCCCGCGTGCATGGCGTGAGCTTTGAATTGCGCTACGGCGAAATTCTCGGCTTCGCCGGATTGGTAGGCGCGGGCCGCACGGAACTGGCGCGCGCCTTGTTCGGCATTGATCCTCTGCACGGCGGCGAGATTTGGGTGGACGGCAAACCGGCGCACCTTCATTCGCCAAGCGATGCCCGCGCAGCGGGCCTCGCTCTGGTACCGGAAGATCGCAAACGCGCGGGCCTCGTGCTCACCGGATCGGTCGGCTACAACCTGGCGCTTCCGTGGACGCATGAGTGGATTCGCGGTTGCTTCCCCGACTGGCCGCGGCGCGACGGCATCGTTTCGCGCGCGGTGCAGGGTTTAGGAATCAGACTCGCGGACTCCGAGCAGCCCATTGGCAGTCTTTCCGGCGGCAATCAGCAAAAGGTCGCCGTCGGGAAATGGATGGAGCGCCCACCGCGAATTCTCATTCTTGACGAACCCACGCGGGGCGTGGACGTGGGCGCACGCGAGGAAATGTTCGTCATCATTCATCGGCTAGTTGAGCAGGGTATGGCGGTGATTCTTATCTCGTCGGACCTGCCCGAGGTGATGAATCTTTCCCATCGCCTGGCGCTTTACCGCGATGGCCGGATCGTGCGGGAAGTGGCCGCCCAGGAAATCACGCCGGAAGAAGTCATGGCGGAACTGACTCGCAACTGACCCGCGCGATGCACTCGAACTTCAAATCCCTCCGGCAAGTGTTGCCCCTCCTGGTGGCGATCCTCGTGTTGCTGGGGTTGTTCCGGATTTGGGTGCCGCAGTTCCTCGCTGTGGAGAATCTGCTCGACCTGGCGCAACAAATTTCCGTGAACGCGATTCTCGCGTTCGGCATGACCCTGGTGATTCTCATCGGTGGCATAGACCTGTCGGTCGGGGCGGTCGTGGCGCTCATCGGGACTGTGACGGTCGCCACGCTGGCGCGCGGCGGGCTGGCAGCGGGATTGTTTGCCGGTTTAGGCGTCGCGGCAATATTCGGCGCGCTCAACGGGCTCTGCGCCGCCCGCACCCGGATGCCGCCGTTCATCATCACGCTCGCCACGATGCTGGTCGCCCGGGGGGTGGCGCTGCGTTTCAACGAGGGCCGGCCGCTGGCGGTACCGGACTCGGAGAAGCTTTTCCTCGCGCTGGGCAACGCGCGGCTCTTTGGTTTCCTGCCCGTGCCGGTGCTCTTGATGATCGCGGCGTTTGCCGTGACTGCGGTGCTCTTGCATCGCACGCGCTTTGGCCAGCACCTCTACGCCATCGGCGGCAATCGCGAAGCGGCCCGCTTCACCGGCATTCCGCTCGCTCGCAATGAAGTCGTCGTCTATGGGATTTGCTCGTTGCTGGCCGGACTGGCGGGGATCATTCACGCCTCGCAACTCTACTCCGCCGAGCCGGCGTCCGGACAGGGCTTCGAGTTGAACGCCATTGCGGCCGTCGTCGTGGGCGGCACGAGTTTCACCGGCGGCATCGGCACGATGCGCGGCACGTTGGTCGGAGCGATCATCATCGGCATCCTCGACAAGGGCTTGAACCAGGCCGGCGTTCACTTCTCGCTACAATACATTGTCAAAGGAGTTGTGGTGCTCGCGGCGGTGTACCTTGATGTGCGCCGGCGCAAAGACTAGAACCACCTCAAAGCTTCGATATGGAAACTGTGCAAGAAACCGATGGAACTGAGCCACTCCCGTCGGAGCGCCGTCCATCCAAGCGATCCCAACTTCTGAACCTTCGATCCTAAATGAAAACTCCCTGCCTAAGCTCCCAGATCGTCATTCTTTCTACTGCCGTCGTAGCGCTGTTTGCGGGTCAAGCCTCGGGCGCTACGCAAACAATCGAAAACCAAACGCTCTCGGTGACCTACGATGACGCCTCGGAATCTTTCAGCGTGGCGGAAAAGGCCAGCGGGAAGCGCTTTCTGACCGCCGGAAAACTGGAGGGCGTGCCCGTGAAGGCGCGCGTCGCATCGGCAAAGGATGGCGTCTTTGGCCACGGCCAGCGCATCGTCATCACGCGGGCGGAAGGCGGGGAGAATTCTTTGGAGTTGTACCGGGACCTGCCGTTCCTGCTGATTCGGGGCAAACGGCCCAACGGCGGAAAAGAGTTGCTCGATCTGACGAATGCCGTGCCGGCCAAGTTCACGTTCGACCTCGGCAAGCCGGCGGGCGAACTTCGCACCGTGGGCACCGGCGGCTTGCTTGCGCCCGACAAGAATCCCGGCAGCTATCTCTTTCTCACCTGCGCCGACCCAGCGACGCGCCGCGGGGTGGTGGCAGGCTGGGTCACGGAGGATCGCGGCAGCGGGGTGCTGTTCTCCGGCGTGAAGCACGGTCAGGTTGAGTTCAAGGCGCAGATTGACTACGGCCATCTGCGGATTCCCCCCGGACAATCGGCGACGCTCGAAACGTTGGCCGTCGGTATTTTCGCGGACGCGCGCATCGGACTTGAGGCTTATGCGGACGCGATCAAACGGCAGTACGCCATCAAGTTGCCCCCGCCGCCAGCGGTGTATTGCTCGTGGTATGCGGAGAAACACGGCGAGGCCGGCGACGAAAAATCCACGGTGGAACTGGCGAAGTTTGCCGCCCGGGAATTGAAGCCGTTCGGATTTGGCGTGGTGCAGATTGATGATGAGTGGCAGGACGGCCCGAAGCTCAACGGCCCCCGCCGCGGCTTTGATCGGGTGCGGCCAGACGGCCCGTACCCGCACGGCATCGCGCCGGTGGCGGCGGAAGTTACGAAGGTCGGTTTGACGTTCGGCCTGTGGTGGTTGCCTTTCGCGCGCAATTATCAAGACCCGGAATACAAGGACCGCCAGCATTGGTTCGTGAAGCGCCTTGACGGCAAGCCCTACGATACGGACTGGGGCGGCACCTGTCTGGACCTGACGCATCCCGAAGTGCAAACCCACCTGGCACATGTGGCGAAGACTATCCGCTCCTGGGGCGTGAACTATTACAAGATGGACGGCCTATGGACCGGCGCGGCGTGCGAACAGATCTACGTCAACGACGGCTACAAGGACGACCACTTCGGCAACCACCAACCGTTCCACGATCCGCTGAAGGGTAACATCGAAGCGTTTCGCGAGGGCTTGAAACTGATCCGGCGGAACGCCGGCGCGGAGGTGTTTTTCTCCGGCTGTTGCGTCGCCCAGAACATGCGCGAGCTTTGCGCCCTCGGCTTGGTGGATTCCATGCGCATCGGGCCGGATTACAACGCCGACGGTCAGGGCACAAAGACCGGGCCGATTCGCGGCTCGCGACTCTATTTCCTAAATGGCCGCGTCTGGTGGAATGACCCCGATCCGTCCGTCATCCGCGCGGCGGGCAAGTTTATGGGTGTGGAGCCGGTCTCGCTGGCGCAAGCCCGGCTCGGCGCCTCCTGGGTTTCCATCGCCGGCCAGTTCTATCTGAACAGCGACTGGCTTCCCGACCTGCCTGCCGACCGGCTGGAAGTCATGAAGCGCACGATGACGCATCATAACGCCCTCGCGCGACCGGTGGATTATTTCGACAGCCCGCTGCCGACCACTTGGCTGGTGACCGACACGAGTCAAACCGTCCGCCGCGATGTCATCGGAGTGTTCAATCAGGAAACGACGGAACTCAAGATTGACTATAGCTGTGCGAAGATCGGACTGGACCCGCAGCAGACCTACCTCGCTTTCGACTTTTGGGACAACACGCCCAAGCCCTCCTTCAAAGGCCGTTTCCAGTGCGAAGTTTCGCCAACCTCCTGCCGCGTCCTCGCGGTGCGCGCCGACGCGGGCCATCCGGTTCTACTCAGCACCTCGCGGCACGTCACGCAAGGCATCGTGGATGTCACCGGCGAAACCTGGCGCAACGGAAAGCTGTCCGCGACCAGTCGAGTTGTTGGCAACGATCCGTATGAGCTTCGCATCGCCGGCCTCACCAGTGGGGGCAAGGTTTGGAAACTCGTCTCCGCGGCCGTCTCCGAGAGTGACCGGTCGGCGGGCGTGACCCTGGCGTCCCAGGAAACGTCTGGACTGGTGCGTGTGACGATCCACTCCGGGCACCACCGCGACGTGAAGTGGATGTTGAGATTCAAGTAGCTCCTACGCCGCACAACCAGCAAGCCGAGTTCTGGCAGGGGGGCCACGAAAATCCGACTGAATGCGCCATCTGATCGGGGGGCGCCGGAGTGCCCTGCCGGGCCGGGCCGCGCGGAGCGTTTGGAGGCGGCGCGCTGTCGCCCGCTTTATCGCCCGCGTTCCTGGAACAGCGGCCCTCTTAGCTTGCGAGCGAAAAGGATGCGGCGGTCGTTGTTGCAGGCTTGAAAGGCCGATGAACAGCTCGACTCCCTCGCTGCGAGGCCTCTCCGCTCAGTAGGACGCGCGGATTTTCGCCGCATTTCAGCGCGACAAGATCGCCCGTAGAGTTCACACTCGCTGCCGACTAAAATGAAAATAAATTTCTTCGATCACAGTGTTTGTTCCCTGCTCATCTCATTTGCGTTCGCGACGACGCGCTTATTCGCCAGCCTGCCCGACGAATCGCTGAACGTGAAGCTCACCGCCCCGATCCGCACTTGGGACGAGGCGGTGCCGCTGGGCAACGGCTTGCTCGGCGGTCTGCTCTGGGGCGAAACGAATCTGCTGCGGCTCTCGCTGGATCGCGGCGATCTTTGGGATTTGCGTACGCCGCCGGAGATTCGCGAGCCGGGATTCACCTTTCAAAACATGGCGAAGCTGGTGCGCGAGAAGAATCAGAAGGAAGTCGGCCGGCTTTTCGACGAGCCTTACAACCAGCCCACGCCGACCAAGATTCCCGCCGGCCGGTTGGAGATCGTGCTCGATCCGTCGCAATCGGTGGAGCGGTTTGAACTGAACCTCGCCACCGCCGCGGGCCGCGCGTCGTTTGGCAACGGCCAGCGGTGCGAGGCGTTTTTCAGCGCGACGAAGCCGGTCGCGTTGCTGCGCATCACCGGCCCGGAACCGAAGGAGATTCGCCTGCGCCTGCCGGGATCGGGCGGCGGCGAGACCGGCCCTTCCAGTCATGCGGTGGCGAAGCTAGGCTATCCGGCCGCGCAAGTCGGCAGCGACGGTCGCGCGCGTTGGTTTGTGCAGGAAACCGCCGGCCCGCTGAAATACTGTGTGTTCGCCGAGAGTCGGCGATTAGGCGATGAAACGCTGGTGGCCGTCACCGTCACCGCGTCGAGCGCGGGCGAAGATGGCTTACGGCAAGCGCGGCGGTTGGTGTCCGCCGCGCTGCGGCAGGGTTACGAGGCCAGCTTGAAACCGCACGCGGCCTGGTGGGCGAAGTTCTGGACGCAATCGGCGGTGACGATTCCCG
The DNA here is from genome assembly GCA_903828255.1 of uncultured Verrucomicrobiota bacterium. Taxonomy (GTDB): domain Bacteria; phylum Verrucomicrobiota; class Verrucomicrobiia; order Limisphaerales; family JADLHS01; genus CAIKLQ01. The sequence goes on along the minus strand of CAIKLQ010000282.1, from coordinate 3,498 downwards.
AGCCGGACATTCTGCGGCACTATTATCTTGTCCGGTATTTTTACGGCGCTACCTCGCGCCGCGGCGCGCCGCCGATGCCGTTGCAGGGCGTTTGGACGGCGGATGCCGGCTCGCTCCCGCCGTGGAAGGGCGATTATCACAACGACCTCAACACCCAGATGAGTTACATGGGCTACCAAGGCGCGGGGCATTTTGATGAGGGGAGCAGCTTCCTCGATTTCAACTGGGACTTGCTGCCCGCCTATCGCCGTTTCGCCCGGAACTTTTACGGGACGGACGGCGCAAACGTCCCGGGCGTCATGTCGCTGGACGGCGAACCGCTCACCGGTTGGGGTCAATACTCCCTCTCGCCGACGATGGGGCCGTGGGTGGCGCACCTGTTCTATCTCCACTGGCGCTACACCGGCGACGAGAAGTTCCTCAAGTCGCGCGCCTATCCGTGGTGCCGCGAGTTGGGCATTTGTCTGAAAGGATTATTGAAACCGGACGAGAAGGGCGTGTTGGTTTTGCCGCTGTCGTCGTCACCGGAAATTCACGACAACCGCTTGAGCGCCTTCCTCAAACCGAACAGCAATTTCGATCTGGCCTGTGTAAAAATGCTTTTCCAGTCGCTCGGCGAAATGGCCGAGGCGTGCGGCAAGCGCGGTGAAGCGCGGGATTGGCTCGCCACGGCGCGGGCGCTCGGTGACTGGCATGTGAACGCCGACAGCGCGCTCAAACTGGACGCCAACGAAGACCTCGCCGAGAGCCACCGGCATCTCTCGAACCTGATGGGGCTTTATCCGTTCGACCTGATCACCGTCGAGGACGGCCAGCGCGAGCGGCAGATCATCCGTGCCAGCCTGGATCAATGGGACAAGTTCGGCACAAAGCAGTGGTGCGGCTACAGCTTCACTTGGATGTCCGCCCTCCGCGCCCGCACCGGCGACGGCGAGGCGGCGGTGCGCAACTTGGACATTTTCGTGAAGGCGTTTCTGCTGCGAAATGGTTTCCATGCGAACGGCGACCAGACGAAGTCCGGCTTCAGCAGCATGACCTATCGGCCCTTCACGCTCGAAGGCAACATGCTGGCCACCGCCGCCGCGCACGAAATGCTGCTCCAAAGCTGGCGCGACACGCTCCGGATTTTTCCCGCCGTCCCCTGGCGCTGGCATGACGTGGCGTTTGAAAACCTGCGCGCCGAAGGTGGGCACCGGGTTTCAGCGCGACGCGAGAACAACGCCACCACCTGGCTACGCGTCGTGGCGGGGCGTGATGGCGAGTTGTTGATCCGCGATAATTTCGGCGGGCGCACACCGGCTTGGAATTGCCAGGGAGTCCGGCGTGACGGCGACAACTTCCGGGTGTTCGCCAAGAAGGGCAGGGTGATTGAAGCCACGTTGGCAAAGCCAGAGGGCATTCCTGAAGCGCCTGCCAACGTTTCCCAGCCGGTTGCAACAGGTCGGTAGCTCGGGGCCCTGAAAAACGCAATTAAATCAACGCAAAGGCGCAAAGACGCAAAGCTTTCTGCCGGATTGGCCACTCGCCCGCTTGGTGAATCACCGAACTCTGGCTGGCATCTCGGGTCCCGCTCCGCTTTGCGCCTTTGCCTCTTTGCGGTAACTGCCATTTCAAGCGTGACTCGTCCCGCTGGCGCACTGTTTGCAAAGAGTCCTTTTGCCCCGCCGCCTTTTTCTTGCCTGCCTCGCGCAGGAACGGTGCAAACGTGCCGATGCTGAGGAAGCGCTCGTTCAACGAGTGCCAGGGATGTTTAGGCGGGCGCGCGGAATCTACCAACAACCCCACGCGGTAGTCATCCGTGACGTTCCAGACTTCGTGGTTGAAGGTGTCATCGAAGAGCAGCGCCTTGCCCCGGTTCCGTTGCGATCGCAGAGGTTCTGCGCGGGAACGGTGGCGGCGGTGTTCATGAATTGTGCAGGGGCGGAATGAGCCTCCCGAGCCGGACCAAGCTCTCCTCGTTGCGCGACAAGAGCTACACCAAGACAGATAGTTGATGCCGGGACCCGGCTTAGCGCCTGACGGTGGTGTTTTCGGCCATCCAACGAACGTCCACCCACGAGTCACCGGCTGGGACGTTCAACGGGAGGGTTCCGGTGTAGGTCACCGGCGCGTTGCGGATCTTGGACCCGCGCCAGTTATGGATTTCCGAGTGTCCGTCCGAGAACGCGAAGCCGCACGCGCCGCAATGGAAGTTCGCCGGAAAGTCAATGATCTGCGCGGTGCTCACGCTGTCCGCTCCCGTGCAGGCGTTGGCAAAGCCGAGGCCGTTCATGCTGTCGGGGTGCTCGTCCACGAACACCCAGGTTTTGGAGGGATTGACGATGGTGGAAAGTTTTTCGTAAGTGCGCCAGGCGGTCTGGCTGGTATTGTAGTTCTTATCGAGCCACTCGCCGCTTTTGCTAAACACCTGACTCATGCTCATGCTGCGCACGCGGGGCTTGAGTTCCGCGCCCACGCGGACGGCGGAACGGTCGCCCGGGCATTTGAAGATGGCGGCGTTCTTGCCAGCGTAGGGATACATCAGCCCCGGGGTGATCGTCACGGTGGGATCCCAATTGCCCGCTTTGGAGGTGAAATCCAGCCAGCACACGTCGGACGGCGAGTCCACGATGCAATCCGGGCGTTTGGGATCATTGTTATTGCACCCCAGCAAGGCGTCGCGGTTGTCGTCGGAATACATGCGCCAGGCGAGGCTTAGTTGTCTGCCGTTGTTCATGCACTGGACCGAATGTGCCTTGCACTTGGCGCGCGCCAGCGCGGGCAAAAGCATGGCGGCCAAAATGGCGATGATCGCGATCACGACAAGCAACTCAATGAGGGTGAAGGCCCGGTTCGCGCCCGGCCCCGAGGCGCGCTGCGGACGGGATTGACGGTTGCAAGCTCGGCGGGCGGGCGGACAAGTGGTTAACTCATTCATAAGAAATCGTGGCTGTTGAACTTGGCCGTATCGTAACATCCGACCTCCTGCACGGCAAGAACTTCACTGCGACCCATCAAGCCCCGCGCGCCTCTCAGTTTCTTGCACCGGAAGCGATGTGGGCATGGGGAGCGCACGCGCTCCGCGTGCCCTCCGACCGCGCCGCGCGGTCTGATCCGGAGCGCGCCGCGCGCGAGAATCCGGGCGCGAAGGCGCGCCCGAGCGGTTGACGGGGGCGTCAACCGCCACACGCGCGGGCGCGTGTGCTCCCCCAGCGTCACGTGCCTTGCATGAAGCTGAGATGCGCCCTCACGCCCCGCCCCCAATTGGCTCACGGCACCTGGCTGCGGTGCATGAGGTAGGCGATGAGATCGCGCACCTGGGTTGCGGTCAGGCCTTCGAGCAATCCTTCCGGCATCAGTGACAGCACCGATTCCCGGATGGCTTCAATCCCTGCGCGTTCCAGCGTCACCACCTCGGTCATGGTTTTCAGCGTGAGCGTGCGGTCGGTCTTGGCGGCGATCAAACCGTTGAGGGTGCGGCCATCCTTGAGGTCCACGACGGACATGCGGAAATCCGCG
>CAIKLQ010000281.1 GCA_903828255.1 uncultured Verrucomicrobiota bacterium | reverse complement strand
TGGCGACCCATAACCTGAGTGCGCAGCAAGTGCTCCAGCGGCTGCGCGCCCAAGGCGTGCCAGTGGGCTCCACGATCGTCTCGGAATAGGTGCGCCGGGTTCGGCCCCGACCACGCAAAGCCTTCCTTTCCCTCCAGTTCGCTCCCGGCGAATGCCTGCAGGTCGATTGGGGCAGTTGGGGCCCGATTGCGGTCGGTGCGACCCGCCGGCAGCTCGCCTTCTTTGTCGGGGGGCTTGGTTCCAGCCGCCGGCTCTATGTCGAGTTCACTTTGGGCCAGAGCCAGGAGCTGTTCTTGCGCTGTCACGAAAACGCGTTTCGTTTTTTCAAGGGCGTGCCGGCGCGCGTCATGGTTGATAACTGCAAGACCGCCGTGTTGAGTCATCCGCTGGGCCAACCAGCGGTGTTCAATCCACGCTACCTGGATTTTGCCAGCCACTGCGGTTTTGAAATCCGCGCTTGCGGCGTCCGGCAGGCGCACGAAAAAGGACGCGTCGAGAATGCCGTGAAGTATATCAAAGAGAACTTCCTGCGCGGCTTGGAACGGCCGTCCTGGGCGGCGCTCAACCCGGCGGCGCGCCACTGGCTGGAAACCATCGCCAACGTGCGCCTGCATGGCCAGACGCACCAAACCCCCTTGGAACGCTTCGCACAGGAGCAGCGCTAACTCCAACCGCTGCCCGGGAGGAGCTATGACGTGGGCCCCCTCCGCTCGCTGCCGGTGAACAGCCGCTTCCGGGTCACCTTCGAAACCCACCGTTACTCGACGCCCGTGCACCTGGCCGGGGCTATCGTGCTCGCCAAGATTTATCCCGACCGGCTCGCCTTTTATCATCAGGACCAATGCGTGGCCGAGCACGCGCGCAGTTACGAGCATCCCGACCACGCCCGGCCGTTATTGGAACAACGGCTCAAAGCCCGCGACCAACATCTCCTGCACCGCTTCCTGAGCCTCTGCCCGCAAGCCCCGGAGTACTACGAACAACTCCAGCAGCGCCGGCTCAATGCCCGCCATCACGTCCAGAAAATCCTGGCGCGGCTCGAAATCTACGGCGCCGACAAAGCCGCGCGTGCCCTCCAGGATGCCCACGAGCATCACGCTTACAGTTGCGAATACGTCGCCAACCTCCTGGAGCAACGCACCCGGCCGCTGCCCGAACCCGGCGCGCTGCACCTGACCCGGGCCTCCGACCTGCTCGCATTGGACCTGCCGCAACCCGACCTCTCCATTTACGACCGTCAGGACTCCCCCTCGACCCAACCACCCACTTCATGAACCGGGACGAACTCCATTTAACCCAGCAGTTAAAAACCCTCTATCTTGGATCCGGCGTGAATTTCGGTCCTTTTGTGATAATGCAGCCTGAAATTGAGGTTCCCGCCGGAATGTTTTGCAGCACTCAACCGTTTTTTCAGGGCCTGGCCTCAGGCTTCCAGCGGTTTCAACTGATGGACGCGGGAGAGGATTTTGTCGGTCCAGGTGCGGAGGACCGGCGAATCGGCCAAGCG
>CAIKLQ010000280.1 GCA_903828255.1 uncultured Verrucomicrobiota bacterium | reverse complement strand
GACAAAATCTGGGCCATCTTCGAGCCGCGCAGCAACACCACCCGCCGCAACGTGTTTCAACTGGAACTCGCCGACGCCTTCAGCGCCGCCGACGGCGTGATCGTCGCGCAAGTCGCGCGCCTCGAATTGCTCAAGCCCGAGGAGCGGCTCGACCCCGCGATGCTGATGGCCGACCTCAAGTCCGCCGGCAAAGACACCGCGTATTTGCCGGACGCGGACGCCATCGTGAAACACCTGGGCGCACAAGCGCAACCGGGCGACGTAGTTGTGGTGTTCAGCAACGGCGGCTTCGGCGGGATTCACGGGAAACTGCTGGAGCGCTTGGGGCGGAGGTGAGTTTGTAGCAGCCGGTGTGAATGGGCTCAAACTGGCACAACCACCAAAGGCGGAAACAACGCCCGGCGCGACTACCTCACACGACAGGCTGGCAGTCCTACACGCGCCTCGGTCCTTTCCATCCTCTGGTGGTTAGGCATCGTCGTCCTTTCTTGGGTGCATCCGACACCAATCAACAACTCTGGCGACCAAGTAGTCAACAGCCTCGGTGGCGCTGCGTCCTGACTCACCCTGCTGCTCTAGCTCTCGCCCGCACGCAATGATCTCGTCAAGAGACCAGCGAATCTTCGCAAGCTGCTCAGGTGTGAAGCTCTGCTCTGCGGTGAGGTGGTCACGAATGGCGTCCAAATACTCGATGTAATCCTTCTCCTCCCAGTTGCACCCGCCGTTGTGATTCATCTCCTTCTCAATCACGCCCATCGAGGAAACCAACTGCTCATACGGCGTGTCGCCGATGGCAAACTGATCCTCGACCTCGCGAATGAGGCGGTGGAACTCTCTCGAATACTCCTCGTCGCAGAGTTGCTTCGGGCGGCGTTTGAACAATCCGAACATACGCGAGATGCCTAACTTTGTTATTCAGCCGTCGTGGCTGCACGGCCACATGCAGGAGTGGTTTTCACAACGGCTTCGGTTTCCATACGGCGATCAAACCGCACTCGCGTAGTTCCATCAAGGATTTTCGTCGCGGTCGGCGCACGGCGTGTGCATCCTGGAAGCACCCCTCCCCGTTTGTCCCGAAGGGACAAAACATGAATAGCCGTGGGCGAAGCCCACGGTTGAATCAAAAAAACACATTCGACCCCGAAGGGGTCGCACCTTTCTTCCCCCATTCACCGTGGGTTTGCACCCACGGCTACTCGGGTCGGGCCGCTTCGCGGCCAGGATTGCGGGAGGTAATTCCAAGAATCCCAAGGGCGCGGCCCGGCGGGGATCTGCCGCCTCCGTCACGGGCTGGGGCGCTGTTGGGTTTGCTTTTCCCGCCCGCCAGCGTCCCAAATTACCAGTCGTCGCACCTTTTCCCTATCGAACCGCACCTTCACTGCATCGAACAGCACCTTTAGCGTATAGAATCGCACCTTCACTGCATCGCATAGCACCTTTTGCGCACATAATCGCACCGGAAGTGCATAGCAGAGCACCTTCAGTGCGTGGCGTCACAACATAGGTGCATGGCCGAATGATTAAGCTGCTTGCGAGCGCAATTGAGATGCGTGGCCAGCGTAAAGGCCTGCAAATCGCGGAAACTGCGGGTTTTGGCCCGGATTTCGGCTCCCAAGCCCGGCAGGCGGCACGCGGATCGGCGACGAGTTGCCGCCTCCG
>CAIKLQ010000279.1 GCA_903828255.1 uncultured Verrucomicrobiota bacterium | reverse complement strand
TGCCCTGACGCAGTTCACCAACTTCGTCGCGCAATTCCCCACAGACCCGCTCGCGCCGCAGGCCCAATGGTGGGTGGCTGATTACTTTTTTCGGCAGGGCGACCAATATTACAACGCGGAAATAAATTACAAACCCATCTTCCACAATTGGCCCACGAACGAACTGGCTTTCGAGGCGCGGATGATGGCGGGGCGGGCGGCCATGGGCGGTTTGCGCTACAACGATGCGATCACGCATTTCACCAACTTGACCAGCAGCTTGAATTGTCCGCGTGATCTGCGAGCCCAGGCGACGTTCGCCTACGGCGATGCGCTCATGGCGCAGACGCCGGGCGACACCAACAAACTGGCGAACTACGAGACTGCCATCCAAGTGTTCAGCGGAATTCTGAAAACCTATCCGACGAATCCCATCACGGTGCTGGCCTGGGGCGAAATGGCGAAATGCTACAAACAGCTTGGCGGCGCGGGCACAACCAACGCGGTGTTCTGCTTTTCCCAGGTCGTGACTTCGGCCGTAGCCAACGTCGCCGCGCGAAGCGTGGCCCAAGTTGGACTCGCTGGCGTGATCGTGGACCTGGCTCAGCTTGAACCTCGGGAAGCCCAAGCGCCATTGCTGCGCCAGGCCTTGAGCAATCTGCTTGAGGTCGTTTATGGCACTAATCTTCGCGAAGGCGAAACCTCCGACGAGTTTGGGGTGAGGCGAGCCGGGCTGGAAGCCGGCGCTCTGCTCGAACGTTTGGGAGATTGGGAACAAGCCGAGAAACTGTATTCGCGGTTGCAGGATTTGTTGCCGGTGCTGCGGACGAGTTTTCAGAAAAAAATTGATCAAGCGCGCGAACGGCGGGCGGCGGAAAAATCTCCCTCACGCGGTTGACGAAGCGCAAACCGAGCGTAACCTTCGGGAGCAAACAGAATGACCAAAACCATCACAACCGAATCCATCCTCACCGTGACGCCTGCCGCCGTGGAGCAGCTAAAGTCTTTGGGGAATCTAGCCGATAACACAGGTAAGAGTTTGAGGGTGTATGTGGAGCAGGGCGGTTGCTCTGGAATGCAATACGGTTTGATTTTTGACGAGCAGCGCGAGGGCGATTTGAGCGTGGAGCAGGACGGCGTGGTGGCTTTGGTGGATGCGTTCAGCGCGAAATACCTTCAAGGCTCGGTGGTGGATTTCAGCGATGCGCTGACGGGTGGCGGGTTCAAGATCACGAACCCGAAGGCGAAACAAAGCTGCGGCTGTGGCAAATCATTTGAGACCTGAGCGGGATTGATCAGCCCGATTTGGCCTAAGACAACCGGCCCGTGCGATGCGGGCCGGTATTCTTTATATCCCCTGCAATTCCGGGCACGTTCACCTACGCAACTCATTACAAGTAAACACCAAATATCAACTTCGTCAACCATCTCCTTCAAACTGAACGAGATAATTGAAACCATACGCGTGTTGGGAATTGTTGGGAAAACTACCGCAACGGTAGCTGACCGACAGACGATCCAGTGCCAGGTGACACGCAGCAGCAAAAAAGCGGCGGGACGTTGACTCGCTGGAGACGTTCCAAGATTGTTGATTACCAGCACCCGGATCAACACAGGGCAGCGCCTCGATGAAGGCGGTTTTACCGGCGCTGACCGGCAAGGGCTACGAGGGGCTGGCGATCCAGGAAGGCGGCATGGCCAGTCGGGAATTTCTGCGGGTGACGTTCGGCGACGTGCCGGAGCCCGAGCGGCAGCAGGTTCGGAAACATCTGGAAGAATACTGCGGCCAGGATACCGAGGGGATGATCTGGATCGTTGAGGCGCAGCGAAAGCTCGCCGGTTGAGAGTCGGATGCTGTGCGGCGCGGCAGTTTCGCGCCAGGGCACGATGCGGCGGCATCGCGTCTCCATTGATCAATCCAATGGTAGATCAGGTTTATCAATTACCACCTTCGCACCCGACTTCGTAAAATGCCGGGCATGAAAATGAAGTTTGGCAGTCGCAGTCTTTGGTCACGCATCTGCATCATTGTCGGCAGTATCGCCATGTTGCTGGGCGCGGTTGATCCAATGGAAGGGTCGCTGCTCATACTGCCTGGCAGCGGCTTCGTCGCCCTCGGCACGTTCCTCGGCCAGAGTGAACGCCGATTGATCGCCTACCGGGTGTGGGTTTTCGTTCTGATTGCGATTGGCGTCGGGGCGCTGTGGGGAATGAGCATGGTCGGCGGCATTGGCGGCAAGAACGGGCCTTCGATGTGGTGGGGTGTGCTGATTCTGCCTTATCTGATTGGCTGGTGGATGGGGATTGTGGGGCCGGGTTCGCCACGCTGGTTGTTGTCCCTGGGCATCGGGGTCGGCCTTTGGTATCTGGTGATCCTGGGGATGGTTCTCAAGGGTTCGGGGCGACCCGGCGGAGAAATGAGCGTTGCGCCGATCATTCTCATCGGCACGCTGGGCGCGGCGACCATTTGCGGCTGCATCACGCGCCTCGTACGACGACCCCCTGCGCAACAATAACGCTAAAATGCTTTTGCGCGGGCATCGTGCGCAACCGACACCGGGAATCCGGGTGCGTAGTTACGGTATGACAGCGCCGGAACTGATCGAGATTTCGCCCTCCATGCCAGGGTGGCCCAGACGCATTACGCTGGACTCGCCGACGACCGCCTTGACCATCGTCCGCACGCTGCTCGACGATTGCCCCCATCAACATCAAAACGAGTAGAAGCAGCAGGATCGTACCAACAGACATAGTTTTCCTTTTAGTTTCGGCATTTGCTTTGCGTTGCTGATTGAAAGCGCCCTTTCATGCCCTGACTTTAGGGCGAGAATTCCGCTGGCCGCTATAAGGTCTTTACATCATTGGAAGCTCTTTGAACCACGCCACCATCCTAGCCGCCCGGGGGAAGCCAGTTCCATGATCAAAGGGATGGAGGTTTGGCATAACGAAGTGAACCAGGGGGAGCCGCAAGGTGCGCTGCCCGGGCCGGGCAGCGGCCCGGTGGCTTGGCTTAGTTAGGTGCGACAACCGCGTTCTTCTGCAATGTCACTGCGGTCTGTGCCAGCGCTCGGCCGTTCATCACGGCGCCGGTCTGCATCGCGATCAGGGTCTTGCATAATACAATTCCCCGGAAGTTCGCCGTCGTTCCTAGGGTTGTTTAGCCGGCGACCTGCCAGAAGATGTTCTTGGCCAGTGCGCCACCGCTCGTCATAACAATCGCGCCGTTCCCCACGGTCAGATTTCCCGCGATCTGGAAGATCCAGACATCATTGGGGCCGCCCTTGAGGGTGACACGAATTGGTATTTGAACGTTGCCGCTCCATTTGTAGAGGCCGGGAGTGATAGTCAGCCCATTGATATTTCCCGCCCCCAGTTCAGTTTTAGTGGGAGATTTCCGTCCCGCGGCGTCGGTGTACGCGGTTTGCATGTCGCCGATAGCCGTGGTCAACAAGCTGGCGGCTTTCATGTGGCAGGCCGGGCCAGCGGAATCCACCGTGTATATCTTCCCATGCACTTCATCACACGCCAGGAGCAGAGCGGCACCGGTGATTGGACTGGTGCCCAGATTGCCAAGGATCGCGGATGGATAGAATCACCAGATTGCCAGCCGACCTAAGATTGACCGCCGCCGGTCACTTTCCTTGATTGCGCTGGGCGACCGCCGGGGAAGGACTGTAGAGCCGCCCCGCCACCAGGACTAAACTGATGGGAATTAACTTGATGGAGACTCGGTTCATGCCAACTGTTGTTTTACGATTTGCGTTTTTCATTTGTTCCACGTTTTCCTTTTGTGGGCTTGCTTTGAAAGAACGGACAAAAAAGTTGAGTCATTTGTTTAGTGGTTTTGGGTTTCGAAGTCAACTGGGGAAAGATAATCTGTCGTGTAGTTTTCAAACCCGGACAAAAAACGGGTTTTGTAGTTAGCAAACCCGGACAGATTATTTTCGGGCTTTGAGGTGGAGGATTTGTGGTTTGGGCTTGGGATCTGTTTGGGCGGCCCGCATGCAGCCGGGCGTT